>NZ_JBSGVW010000011.1:0-244166 GCF_053608645.1 Streptomyces sp. NPDC055013 | reverse complement strand
GCAGAAGGGGCCCTCTCCGCATCGGAGAGGGCCCCTTCTGCTGTCGTGCGTGCGGCTGTGCTAGCGCAGGCGTGCCATCAGCGCGTGCTCGACCAGGGTGATCAGCGCCGACTTCGCGTCCGCCCGGTGCCGGGCGTCGGTGGTGATGATCGGGGTGTCGGGGCCGATCTGGAGGGCCTCACGGACCTCGTCCGGGTTGTACGGCTGGTTGCCGTCGAAGCCGTTGAGGGCGATCACGAAGGGCAGACCCGAGTTCTCGAAGTAGTCGACCGCGGGGAAGCAGTCGGCGAGACGCCGGGTGTCCACCAGGACGATCGCGCCGATGGCGCCACGCACCAGGTCGTCCCACATGAACCAGAAGCGGTCTTGGCCGGGCGTACCGAAGAGGTACAGGATCAGGTCCTGGTCAAGGGTGATACGACCGAAGTCCATGGCGACCGTCGTAGTCGTCTTGTCTCCGGTGTGGGTGAGGTCGTCGATGCCCGCGGAAGCGGACGTCATGACGGCCTCGGTACGCAGCGGGTTGATCTCCGAGACGGCCCCGACGAACGTGGTCTTGCCCACGCCGAAGCCACCCGCCACCACGATCTTCGCCGAGGTGGTGGAGCGGGAAGGACCGCCGCTAGAGCTTGCGAAGTCCACTGAGCACCCTTTCGAGCAGTGTCACGTCTGGCTGGCCGCCGGCGTTCTCGTCGCCGCCGGGCTGATGGATGGCGACCAGGCCCGCCTCCGCCAAGTCGGCGACGAGGATCCTGGCCACGCCGAGAGGGATCGTCAGGAGGGCCGAGACCTCGGCCACCGACTTGATCTCACGGCAGAGGTTGCAGATCCGCTGATGCTCGGGCAACTGGCCCTGCATCTGGTGCGGCTGCGCGGTGGTGTGCACCAGCGCCTCGATGGCGAGCTGGTAGCGCGGGCGCGTCCGGCCGCCGGTCATGGCGTACGGGCGCACCAAGGGGTTGGACGACGACCCGGCGGGTGCCGGCTCAGGGGCGCGGCGCTGCGGCTGCACCGGCTGGATGCGCGGCGCCGGCGGCTGGTCGTACGGAGAGGGCCCGGGGCCCTGCGGGGCGTACGGCTGCCGCTGGCTGGGCGTGGAGGGGAAGTTGTACCGGTTCCGGGAACCGTCGCCATGCCCCTGGCCAGGGCCGTACGACCAGTTGCCCGATGACGAACCGTCTGGGGGTGTTGCCACTTTCTCTCCTCCTCCGACCGTGCCTGGCACCCATCTTGTGGAGCCGCGTCCCGAAACCTTACGGCCACGGGACGCCAAAACGCACCGACTGTCTGTTAGTTGAGCAGGCTGCCTTGGAGCTCCGCGCGCAGATCCGGCGTCAGGACCGTACCGGCACGGTCCACCAGAAGCGCCATCTCGTACCCGATGAGGCCGATGTCCGCCTCCGGATGTGCGAGAACTGCGAGTGAGGAACCGTCGGAGACGGACATGATGAAGAGGAATCCCCGCTCCATCTCCACAACCGTCTGGTTCACGCTGCCACCCTCGAAGATGCGGGAGGCGCCTGCCGTCAGTGACGTCAGACCGGAGGCGACGGCCGCGAGCTGGTCGGCGCGGTCGCGCGGGAAGCCTTCGGACATCGCCAGAAGGAGTCCGTCGGCGGAGACCACCACCGTGTGCGACACCCCGGGGGTGTTGTCCACGAAGTTGGTGATCAACCAGTTCAGGTTCTGTGCCGCCTGGCTCATCGGGCTCACACTAACGCTCCTGGTTGTAGGTGCTGTCAGGACCACTGTGGTGATTCCTAGTGGCCTGGCCGTTCGTTTCGCTTCCCGCGCTGCGCCCCCGCTGGACACCGCGGCGCAGGTTGCTCAGCCTGCCCCGGACGTCCTCGGGAGCACGGGAGATCTGTGGACCTCCCTGGGGGGTGGTCTCAGCGGCTCCCTCGACCAGGTTGGCCTTGGGAACCCGCCTCGGCAGGCCGGAGGAGGTGACCCCGCCCGCCTTGGGCTTCCGGAGCTGCGAGGCCTGCTGCCAGCGGTCGTCGTTGGCCGAACGCCAGCTGCTGTCGCCGTTGCTCTCCGGCGTGGGGGCCGACGGTTCCTGCCGCGCGGGCCGTCCGCCGTTGCTGCCGCTCGCGCCGGATCCGCGGCGGGGGAGCCCGGCGTCGGTCATTGCGTGGGCGGCGGAGGAGGCCGGTCCCGGACGGTCGAAGCCTACGCGGTCGCGCTCGTTCGAGTCATCGGCCTGCGCAGATTCCGTTTCCGGAGCGTACTGGTCCTGGTAGCCGTTGCGGTAGCCGTTCTGCTGCGGCCAGTCGTCCTGGTGGCGCCGCTGCTCGAAGGCCGGGAAGGACTCCGAGGCGGGGGCGCTCGGAGCTGCGGGCTCCTCGCGTACCGGCTCCGCATAGGAGGTCTCGGGGTAGCCGCCGCCGGACGAGAAGGTGTCGTTCTGCTGCAGGCCACCGTTCGGCGCGTAGTACGTGTCGTCGTACGACGCCCGCTGGGGCTCCTCGTACGCAGACCGCTGCTGCTCCTCGTACGACGTCTGCCGCTGCTCCTCGTACGACGGCTGCGGGTCGTACCCGGCCGGCTGCTCGGGGAAGCCGTTGCGGCCGTCGTAGGCCGGTTGACCGGTGAAGTCGTCGTACCCGGGCGCCTCGGGGTTGTCCGGGCCGTGGCTCTGGGCCTCCAGGGCCGCGCGGCGCTCCTCGCGCATCAGGGAGCGGCCCACCGGGTCCAGGTCGCGCAGGTCGTCCGGGACCTCGGTGTAACGGCTGTCGTCGAAGCCCAGCTCGGCGGCCGTGCGCATCGGCGGGCCGAAGCTCTCGCCACCCTGGAAGTTCTGCTCCGGGATGATCTGCGAGACGGTGAACTCGTCCTGGGACGGCTGGTGCTCGCCGCCGCCGCCGTGCGTGATGGCGTCGGGCAGCATGACCAGCGAGGTCGTGCCGGCCTGCTCGCCGGAGGGGCGCAGCTGGACGCGGATGCCGTGCCGGTCGGACAGCCGGCCGACCACGAACAGGCCCATGCGCTGGGATATCGCGGCGTCGACGGTCGGCGGGTTGGCCAGCTTGTGGTTGATGTCCGCGAAGTCCTCGGCGGTGAGGCCGATGCCCTTGTCGTGGATCTCGATCATGACCCGACCGTCGGGGAGACGGGTGGCGGTCACGCGAACCTTGGTCTGCGGGGAGGAGAACGTCGTCGCGTTCTCCAGCAGCTCGGCGAGCAGGTGCACGAGGTCGGTCACGGCACGGCCGTGGATCTCGGCCTCGGGGACGCCCGACAGCTCGATGCGCTCGTACTGCTCCACCTCGGAGGAGGCGGCGCGCAGCACGTCGACGAGGGGGACCGGCTGGTCCCAGCGGCGGCCGGGCTCCTCGCCGGCGAGGACCAGGAGGTTCTCGCCGTTGCGGCGCATACGGGTCGCGAGGTGGTCCAGGCGGAAGAGGTTCTCCAGCTGGTCCGGGTCGGCCTCGTTGTTCTCCAGGTCGGTGATCAGGGTCAGCTGGCCCTCGATCAGCGACTGGTTGCGCCGCGACAGGTTGGTGAAGATCGCGTTGATGTTGCCCCGCAGCAGGGCCTGCTCGGCGGCGAGCCGGACGGCCTCGCGGTGGACCTGGTCGAAGGCGCGCGCGACTTCGCCGATCTCGTCGCGGGTGTTGATCGGGATGGGCTGGACGCGGGTGTCCACGCGGCCCGGGTCGGTGCGCGAAAGCTGGTCGACCAGCATCGGCAGGCGCTGCTCGGCGATACCGAAGGCGGCGTTGCGCAGCTGGCGCATCGCACGGCTCATCTGGCGGGCGACCATCCCGGCCAGGATGAACGCGGCGAGCAGGGCGACCACGACGACGGCACCGGTGATCAGCGCGTCGCGCTTGGCGTCGTCCGAGATGGCGGAGGCCTCGTTCACCGCGGTGTTCGCGAGGTCGTTCTCGATGTCGCGGTACGCGTTGTACTTGAGGGTGTTCACCGCCCACCAGTTGTCCCTGGTGACGCCCTGCGCGGCGAGGGCCTGGCGGTCACTGGGGTCCGTGGAGGACAGCTGCGCGATGGCCGAGACCATCGCGTTGTCCTTGGTGGGCGGCGGGACGTAGTCCGGGTTCTTCTGCTTGGCGGCCGCAGCCAGGGCCGCACCCTCGGCCTTGATGTCCTTCGAGGCCTGCACCAGCTTGGCGTTGTCCGCCTCGGTGCCACCGCTCTGGTACTCCTGGATGGCGATGCCCTCCAGGTAGGCGTACGACGACAGGGCGACGCGCTGCTTGGCCAGGTCGTCGGCCTTGGGACCCGGCTGGGTCAGCATGTGCATACCGATGGAGCGCTGCAGCGAGAGCGCGCCCTTGGTGAGCGAGATGGCGTAGACCGTACGGCCGTAGCTGGTGATGTTTCCGGTGCCGAGGCCCAGCTCGTTGGAGAACTCCAGCAGTCGGTGCTCGACCCCGACGTAGCCCTCTTCGGTGTCCACGCCCCTGAGCTTGCTCGTGTAGGCGGCCGCGCGGAGCTTGGTCAGGTCGGGCTCGACCTCACGGAAGCGGTCCAGACGACGGACCAGGTTGGGCCGGTCCGGCATGTTCTGGGCGGCCTCGTCGAAGGCGTCGGCGGCCTTGTCGGTGATGTCGCGGGCCTTGACGACCGTCGGGTCGTCCTCGCCCTTGCCCGCCAGCAGGGGCGCGGCGGTCTGGTCGCGCTCCTCCAGCAGAGCGTCGCCGTAGGTCAGGGCGGCGGCGACCAGGCGCGCGGTGTTCTCCGCGTCCTCGGCCTCCTGCCAGGTGTCGATCGAGCTCTTCACCTGGAAGCCGCCCATGACGAGGCCGACCATCACGGGTATGAGCAGGATCGCGTTCAGCCGGGTCGGCACGCGCCAGTTGCGCGGGGAGAGACGGCCGCCGCTCGGGGCCGGCGTGGCCGTTGGTTCCGATCCGGGCACATGGGCGGGCGCCGCTCCGCGCGGCGGCGGGGTGAAGTTGCCCCGGGCCGACGGCTCGGGACTGCTCTTGCTTCGCCTCACTCGACCAACAACCTTCCGGCGGGGTCGGCACCTACGTATGTGCCGCTGTGTCTCAGAGCCCAGTTCGCCATCGAGTACGTAGTACCGCTGAGTACGTCTTTGACTATTGGGCAGTTCTCGCATTCCAGCACGTCGGCCTGCGCTCTTCCAAACAGTGGAAGTCGAGGATTCCGCATGATGTAAGCCCTAGATAAAACGGTCATAAAGAGCGAGCCCCGTCAAAAGACGGGGCGTTTGTGCGCGCAGCGACACCGCTTGACCGCGACGAGTGGCCGTACCACCCGATTCCTCTGCCGAAACGTTATGAACAACGAAGCCGACCGTGTCAAAGGCCACAGCCGGCTCCGGTACATCTACGACAACTGCCGTATGAAGCTCCTGACTTGCGCTACCGCAGCCGGGCCATCAGGGCGTGCTCCACCAGCGTGATCAGCGCGCTCTTGGCATCGGCCCGGTGCCGGGCGTCAGTGGTGATGATCGGCGCGTCCGGGCCGATCTGCAGCGCCTCGCGCACCTCGTCGGGCGTGTAGGGCTGGTGTCCGTCGAAGCCGTTCAGGGCTATGACGAACGGGAGCCCGCTGTTCTCGAAGTAGTCGACCGCGGGGAAGCAGTCGGCGAGACGGCGGGTGTCCACCAGGACGACGGCGCCGATGGCGCCGCGCACCAGGTCGTCCCACATGAACCAGAAGCGGTCCTGGCCGGGCGTACCGAAGAGGTACAGGATCAGGTCCTGGTCGAGGGTGATACGACCGAAGTCCATCGCCACCGTGGTGGTGGTCTTGTCCCCGGTGTGCGTGAGGTCGTCGATGCCCGCGCTCGCGGACGTCATGACGGCCTCGGTGCGCAGCGGGTTGATCTCCGAGACGGCGCCGACGAACGTGGTCTTGCCCACGCCGAAGCCACCCGCCACCACGATCTTGGCGGAGGTGGTCGCCCGACCCGGTTCAGAGCTTGCGAAGTCCACTGAGCACCCTTTCGAGCAGCGTCACGTCCGGAGCGCCACCGTTGTTCTCGTCGCCACCCGGCTGGTGAATGGCGACCAGGCCGGCCTCCGCGAGGTCCGCGACGAGGATCCTGGCCACGCCCAGCGGCATGGAGAGGAGCGCGGACACCTCGGCGACCGACTTCACCTCACGGCACAGGTGGCAGATGCGCTGGTGCTCCGGGAGGAGTCCCATGAGCGCTGCCGGGTCGGCCGTGGTGCTGATCAGAGCCTCGATGGCCAGCTGGTAGCGCGGCCGGGTCCGGCCCCCGGTCATCGCGTACGGACGAACCAGCGGCTGGTCGCCCTCATCCTCGTACGGCTCCGCGTACGGATCATGAGAGGCGGTGGGCGGGGTCATGAATCCTCCGGGCTGGGACAGCAAGTCGGTCAGTCAAGCCGTCTGGTAAGGGGCCAGTGGGGGGATTGTGGCGGCCGGACGGTGATTTGGTGAGACGGGTGGATCCGGGGGCGATCAGTGGAGCAGACTGCCTTGGAGCTCGGCGCGCAGGTCCGGGGTGAGTACCGCGCCCGCGCGGTCGACCAGCAGCGCCATCTCGTAGCCGACGAGGCCGATGTCGCATTCGGGGTGCGCCAGGACGGCGAGGGACGAGCCGTCCGAGACGGACATGAGGAAGAGGAATCCCCGTTCCATCTCCACGACGGTCTGGGCCACGCTGCCGCCGTCGAAGATCCGCGACGCCCCCGCCGTCAGTGAGGTCAGACCCGACGCGACGGCCGCCAGCTGGTCGGCTCGGTCGCGCGGGAAGCCCTCCGACATCGCCAGCAGCAGACCGTCCGCGGACACGACGACGGTGTGGGACACACCCGGGGTGTTGTCCACGAAGTTGGTGATCAACCAGTTGAGGTTCTGTGCCGCCTGGCTCATCTGGCTCAACTAACGCTCCTGCTGGTGAGTGGGGTTCGGGAAGCTGCCGGTCTGGCCGTTGTTGACCTGGCGACCTTGCGCGATACCCCGACGGAGATTGGTCAGCCGACCGCGTACGTCGTCAGGCGCACGCGAGACCTGCGGACCGGCTTGGTGCTGTTGCTGCTGAGCCGTACCCGGGACGAGGTTCGCCCTGGGGACCCGGCGCGGCAGGCCGGAGGTGGTGACCCCGCCCGCGGCGGGCTGCCGGACGCGTTCCGCTTGCCGGACGAGGTCGTCGTTCGGCGAGCTGCGCCAGGCGGTCGATGCGCTCCGCTGGGGAGCGGAGGACGGCTGAGGGGGCGCCGCGGAAGCCTGGGGTTCCCGCGGAGCGGAGGCCGGAGCCTGGCCGCCCGCCTCGGGCTGCTGCCCCTGCGGACCGCCGTGGAACCAGTTGGTCTCCAGCGTGTCGTACAGCGGGGTACGCCCGTCTCCGGGACCCGTGGCCGGCGGCAGCGCCTCGGGCTCCTGCCGCGCGGGCCGCTGCTGCGGACGCTGCGGGGCCGGGGGCTGCGTGGTGCCGTAGCCGGAACCGCCGCCGTAGGTGCCGTTGACCTGCGGCCGCTCGAACTGTCCGGTGGAGTCCGGGTTCTGGCGGCCGGGCAGGGCGTGCTGGCCCGTGGAGCCGTTGTCGTAGGCCTGCGGGGCGGGGTACTGGCCCGTCTGCGACCCGTTGTTCTGCCCGCCCTGCGGGTTGCCCTGGGGCCGCTGGAACTGTCCGGTGGAGTCCGGGTTCTGGCGGTCGGGCAGGGCGTGCTGGCCCGTCGAGCTGTTGTCGTAGGCCTGCGGGGCGGGGTACTGGCCCGTCTGCGACGCGTTGTTCTGACCGGCACCCGCGGAGCCGAAGACGTCCGAGCGGACGAACTGACCCGTGCTCTGCGGGTTGTACGAACCCGGCGAGGTGGCGTCGAAGTCCGGGCGGGGGAACTCGGAGGCCGAGCCCGCGCCCTGACGGTCGTCGATCCGCGGCATACGGGAGGTCTGTGCGGAGTCCTCGTCGTGCCCGCGCGGGGTGTCGAGCGAGGCGCGCGGCACCGGCGGCTGCGCGTTCTCGTCGCTCCAGCTGGGGCGCGAGGGCTGGCTGCCGCCCGGCAGCTCGGCACGCGGGCCACCGCGCGGCGGCAGCTGCGGCTGACGGCCACGACGGCCCTTCTCGGCGGGCGGGTTCTGCTGCGACGAAGAACCGCCCGGACGGGACTGCTCACGGCCGGAGCCGCCGCGGGAGCCGCCGAAGGCGTCCTGGCCGGCACTGAACGGATCCTGACCCGTGCCCGCGGCCTGCAGCCCCTGCGGAGCCCCCGGAGCCTGGCCGCCGAATCCGGCACCCGCACCGGCGGGAGCCGGTCGGCCCTGCGACGGCGCGCCCGGACCCTGGGGTCCACGCGGTGCGCCGGGGCCACCCGGAAGTCCGCCACCGTCACGCCCCGGCAGTGCGGCCCGCGGTCCCTGACCGGCACCGAGCCGGCCACCGCCGGACGCACCGGCACCGAGCGCACCGCCACCCGGCGCGCCCGCGCCGAGGGAGCCGCCGCCGGCCTGGGCCTGACGACGGGCGGCAGCCGCACCGGCGGCGGCCGCCGCTGCGGCCGGGCCACCGGAGGCACCGGGACCGCCCGGGCCGGGCTTGCCCGGAGCGGGCTTCTTGCCGCCCTGGGCGACATCGACGGGCAGCATGACCAGCGCGGTCGTACCACCGGAGTCGGAGGGGCGCAGCTGGATGCGGATGCCGTGCCGCTGCGACAGCCGACCGACCACGAAGAGGCCCATGCGGCGGGAGACGGAGACGTCCACGGTGGGCGGCGAGGCGAGCCGCTCGTTGATCGCGGCGAGGTCCTCGGGGGAGAGGCCGATGCCGGTGTCGTGGATCTCGATCAGGACGCGGCCGTCGGGCAGCGCGTGACCGGTGACCTTGACCTTGGTCTGCGGGGAGGAGAACGACGTCGCGTTCTCCAGCAGCTCGGCGAGCAGGTGCACGAGGTCGTTGACGACCCGGCCGGCCACTTCGGTGGTCGGCACGGAGGACAGCTCGATGCGCTCGTACTGCTCCACCTCGGACGCGGCGGCGCGGAGCACGTCGACCAGCGGGACCGGGCGGGTCCAGCGGCGGCCGGGCTCCTCACCGGCGAGGACGAGGAGGTTCTCACCGTTACGGCGCATGCGCGTCGCGAGGTGGTCGAGCTTGAACAGGGAGGACAGCTGGTCCGGGTCGGCCTCGCGGGACTCCAGTTCGGAGATCAGCGAGAGCTGGCGCTGGATGAGGCCCTGGGAGCGGCGCGAGAGGTTGGTGAACATCGCGTTGACGTTGCCCCGCAGCAGGGCCTGCTCGGCGGCGAGGCGGACCGCCTCGCGGTGCACGTCGTCGAAGGCCGCGGCCACCTGGCCGATCTCGTCCCGGGAGTGCACACCGACCGACTCGACGGAGGTGTCGACGTCCTGCGGGTCCGACTCCGACAGCTGCTTGACCAGCTCGGGCAGACGGTCCTGGGCGACCTTGGTGGCGGTCTCCTCCAGGCGGCGCAGCGAGCGGATCATGGAGCGGGCCACCACGAAGGCGCCGACCAGCGAGACACCGAGCACGATCAGGATCAGCGCGCCGGAGATGATCGCCTCGCGCTCCGACTCGTTGCGCAGCTCGCGGGCCTTCTGCTCCATGTCCTCCAGCAGCGTGGTCTCGATGGCCCGCATCTGCTGGATCTTGGTGGTGCTGTCGTCCACCCAGTCCTTGTAGGAGCGCTTCTCCAGGTCGTCGAGGGCGTTCGGGTTGCCGAGGGCACGGGTGGCGTACTTGTCGCTCGCCGTGATCGTCGGGTTGCCCTTCTCGATCGACTGCAGCAGGTCGGCGGCGCCCTGGATGCCGTAGATGCTCCGGAAGCTCTTCAGCTCGGAGCGCTGGCTCGTCAGGGCCGACTCGGCGTAGAGCCGGTCGTTCTCGGAGAGACGGCCCGCGGTGTCGTTGTTCGCGGGCAGCGCGGCGGCGAGGGCGGCGCGCTGGATGGACGCGTACTCCTTGGCGGTGGAGAAGGCCGCCAGGGCACGCGTGCTCTGGATCATCTCCGGGTTGCTGGTCGCCTCCGCCATGTCCTGCGAGAGACCGAGCAGGTTGGTGATCAGGCGGTGGTAGGCCTCCACGGTCTGCGTGGAGTTCTGCTTGGCCTGGTAGGCGGTGTTGCGGATCTTCGCGATGTCGCTCAGGTCGCCGACGAGCTGGACGAGGTTGTCACGGACGCCCTTGAGGTTGCCGTCCTTGCTGCTGTCGTCGATCTCCTCGGACGCCTCGATGAAGCTGTCCCTGGCCCGGTCCGTCTTGTCCCGGTAGCCCTTGACCGTGTAGTCCGTCGCCTTCGCGCCGTGCGCGAGCGGGCCGGCGGACTGGTCGCGCTCCTCCTGGAGCGCGGCGGCGAGCTCGGTGGCCCGCTTGGTCATGTCCGTCAGCAGCTTCATGTTGTCGAGCTGCTGGATGTCGTCCATGTTGTCGCTGATACGCAGAGCGCCCAGCGAGGTGGCCGCGACCACCGGGAGCGTCAGCAGCGCCACCAGACGCGTGGAGATGCGCCAGTTGCGCAGGGCTATTCGCGCGCCCGGACCGGTGGCGGACTTGGGGGCCTTCTTCGGCGGTGGGGGCGTGGAAGCGCCGGTCGTCCCCGGGGAGGCCGACACGGCGGGGCGCCCGGAGCGCTCGCCGCCGTCGACGGACACGGCCGGGCCCGGGTTCTGGGCGTGCTGGGGCGAGGGACCTCGGTCGGTCCCGCCGTGCTCCGGCTCCGCCGAAGCGCTGCCATCCCTCTTGAAACGTCCCTGCACTAGCGTCGCAACCTCTGGACCAGGCGCCCCTCCGCGTGAACGGACGGACACGGTGTCGGCGTATTGGGGAGCGTCCTGAACACGCTCCCTGATGGTCGTGAGTGACCGGCGCTGGCTCCCCCTTCTCGCCGCCGCACGGCGCTCGATGCGCCCCCTGTGCGCCGGCTCGATCCTGCGGCGGTCCGTGAGATTCCAGCACAGTGCCGGATCTCCAACAAGGCCCGTATGTCGAGCCGTGACATACGTGACACCACGTGATGGCGAGATTACCTGCCGTAGAAACTTATCCCGTCCATATCGGACTTTTGCCCGCGAGCTGCTCGGGCGCGGGAGGTGTCCCAGTCGCCATGATCAGGAGCGGAATGATGGCTTCAGGGGGGCAATGTCCGTTTCATGGGGGTGAATTGCGGGCCCGAATTGCCCGATTCGTGCGCAGAGTCGTGAGCAAACTCACATGCAGAACACAGGGTCTGCGCGGCTGTGGAGGGGAACACCGGGTTTAGCCCGCGCTTTACATGATGTAAGACTTTGACAACCCGCGCACGCGTGAGGCCCCCTGCCTCCACCGGCGCCCGAACACGACAAGGTCACGTACAACCGTGAAGACGACGATGATGTTCCACAACATAGCCAACCCGCGGCGCACGACGCTGGCGCACCTCGAGGACGCCGACGCCCTGCAGACCCCGGAGCAGGAGCACTCCGTCGACCTCCCGGCGCAGACCGCGAACCCCAGGCGCACCATCCTCATGGAGATCCCCGCCACGGCCTCCGTCGCCCGGTAGTACGCGCGCCGGCCCCGGATCATTCAAGGCGCCCGCACCCGAGGTAATGCGCGAGGCACCTGCCCCCTGCCGCGTTAGCCTGGAGCGTCAGACTCCAGCCGGCTCAAGTGAGGGGCGCAGGGATCCCGTGCGCATCGCCAGATTCTCCATCGACGGGAACGTCGCCTTCGGCGCGGTCGAGGGCGACAAGCCTGACGAGCTCGTCCTCGACATCATCAAGGGCATCCCGTTCGCGGACTTCGAGCTCTCCGGTACGAAGGTCCCGCTCGGCAAGGTGAGGCTGCTGCCGCCGGTGCTCCCCAACAAGGTCGTGGCCTTCGGCCGCAACTACGCCGAGCACGCCCGCGAACTCGGCCACGAAGTGCCGGACGCCCCGTTCGCCTTCTTCAAGCCGTCCACCGCGGTGATCGGTGCCGGCGACGAAATTCAGTACCCGTCCTTCACCGAGGACCTCCACCACGAGGCCGAACTGGCCGTCGTCATCGGCCGCATGTGCCGTGAGGTCCCGCGCGAACGCGTCAAGGACGTGATCTTCGGCTACACCTGCGCCAACGACATCACCGCCCGCGACGTCCAAAAGCGCGAGAAGCAGTGGGCGCGGGCCAAGGGCTTCGACACCTCCTGCCCGCTGGGCCCCTGGGTGGAGACCGGCCTGGACCTCGAGAAGGCGTCCGACCTGACGATCCAGCTCACCGTCAACGGCGAACAGCGCCAGCTCGGCCGCACCAGCGAGATGATCCACCGGATCGAGGATCTGATCGTCAACATCTCCGAGGCCATGACGCTGCTCCCCGGCGACGTGATCCTCACGGGCACCCCGGCAGGGGTCGGCCCCCTCAACGTCGGCGACGAGGTCGCCGTCACCATCGAAGGCATCGGCACTCTCACCAACAAGGTTGTCAAGCGTGGCTAGCGCACCCGTCCGCGTACGTTTCTGCCCCTCGCCCACCGGTAACCCCCACGTGGGCCTGGTCCGCACCGCCCTGTTCAACTGGGCGTTCGCCAAGCACCACCAGGGCACGCTCGTCTTCCGCATCGAGGACACCGACGCGGCCCGCGACTCCGAGGAGTCCTACAACCAGCTGCTCGACTCGATGCGCTGGCTGGGCTTCGACTGGGACGAGGGCCCCGAGGTCGGCGGCCCGCACGCGCCGTACCGCCAATCGCAGCGCATGGACCTCTACAAGGAGGTCGGCCAGAAGCTCCTGGACGGCGGTTACGCCTACCACTGCTACTGCTCCCAGGAGGAGCTGGACAGCCGCCGCGAGGCCGCCCGCGCCGCCGGCAAGCCGTCCGGCTACGACGGCCACTGCCGCGCGCTGACCGACGCGCAGGTCGCGGAGTACAAGGCCCAGGGCCGCGAGCCCATCGTCCGCTTCCGTATGCCCGACGAGACGATCACCTTCACGGACCTGGTCCGCGGCGAGCTGACCTTCACCCCGGAGAACGTCCCGGACTACGGCATCGTCCGCGCGAACGGCGCCCCGCTGTACACCCTGGTGAACCCGGTCGACGACGCCCTGATGGAGATCACCCACGTCCTGCGCGGCGAGGACCTGCTCTCCTCCACGCCCCGCCAGATCGCCCTGTACAAGGCGCTGACGGAGCTGGGCATCGCCAAGCAGATCCCGCAGTTCGGCCACCTGCCGTACGTGATGGGCGAGGGCAACAAGAAGCTGTCCAAGCGCGACCCCCAGTCGTCGCTGAACCTCTACCGCGAGCGCGGCTTCCTCCCCGAGGGCCTCCTCAACTACCTCTCCCTGCTCGGCTGGTCGCTCTCCGCCGACCAGGACATCTTCACGATGGACGAGATGGTCGCGGCCTTCGACATCGCGGATGTGCAGCCCAACCCGGCCCGCTTCGACCTCAAGAAGTGCGAGTCGATCAACGGCGACCACATCCGCCTGCTCGACGTGAAGGACTTCACGGAGCGCTGCGCCCCCTGGCTGAAGGCCCCGTTCGCCCCCTGGGCGCCGGAGGAGTTCGACGAGACCAAGTGGCACGCGATCGCCCCGCACGCCCAGACGCGCCTGAAGGTCCTCTCCGAGATCACGGACAACGTCGACTTCCTCTTCCTCCCGGAGCCGGTGTTCGACGAGCCGAGCTGGACCAAGGCGATGAAGGAGGGCAGCGACGCGCTCCTGACGACCGCCCGCGAAAAGCTGGACGCGGCCGACTGGACCTCCCCCGAGTCCCTGAAGGAGGCCGTCCTGGCCGCCGGCGAGGCCCACGGCCTCAAGCTCGGCAAGGCCCAGGCCCCGGTCCGCGTCGCCGTCACCGGCCGCACGGTCGGCCTGCCCCTCTTCGAGTCCCTCGAGGTCCTGGGCAAGGAGCAGACGCTGGCCCGTATCGACGCGGCGCTGGCCAAGCTGGCCGCATAGCGCGTTCACCACAGGGCGGCGTCCGGTTCGGGCGCCGCCCTTCGCGTGTCCGCGCAGAGGTCACCCGGAGTCCACCCCTCCGGGCAACCGTCGCTTCCGTGGTGGACGTTGGATGCTCCCTGCGCACCCTGTTACGTGGGGAGGGAACGTGACTCGTTCACGAAGACTTGCCACGGTGGCGCTCACCGGGGCGGTGGCGCAGGGCGGCCCCACGAAGTCCCGCCCCTGGCAGCCCGTGTGGCAGCTCAACAGGCCCGCCGACTGGACGCTCACCCTTGACCAACAGCGGCGGCACCGCGGGCGCCGCCGTCCGCGCCGCCTGGGACGGCTTCGGACCGATGGCCGCCGCGTCACCGTCACGTACACCTGGAAGCTGACCGCCCAGCCGCACGACGAGGTGGGCCCCCGCCCTCACGGTCACCGGCACGACCGCGGTCAACTGACGGACAGCCTCCTGCCGTCCGGGTTACCGTCGGATCATGAGCATTCGGGCCGTGGTCTGGGACGTGGACGACACCCTCTTCGACTACACCGCGGCCGACCGCGCCGGAATGCGCGAGCACCTGCTGGCCGAGGGCCTGCTCGACGGGTACGAGACCGTCGATCAGGCCCTCGTGCGCTGGCGGCAGGTCACCGATCAGCAGTGGGCACGGTTCTCGGCGGGGGAGGCGACCTTCGAGGGCCAGCGGCGTGATCGCGTACGGGTCTTCCTGGGCGAGGAGCTGACGGACGCCGAGGCGGAGGCGTGGTTCCGGCGGTACATCACGCACTACGAGGCCGCCTGGGCCCTGTTCCCGGACGTCCTGCCCGTCCTGGACGCCCTCGCGACCAGTCATCGGCACGCCGTCCTGTCCAACTCCAGCCTCGTCGTCCAGGACCGCAAGCTCCGGGTGCTCGGGGTCCACGACCGGTTCGAGGCGATCCTGTGCGCCGCCGAGCTCGGCATCTCGAAACCGGAGGCCGGCGCCTTCCACGCCGCCTGCACGGCACTGGAGCTCGCCCCGCACCAGGTGGCGTACGTCGGTGATCACCCGGAGATCGACGGGCGGGGTGCCGCCGACGCCGGACTGCTGTCGGTGTGGATCAACCGTGACGGCGTGTACACCAGCGATGACGCCCCCGGCGGGCCGCAACGGATCGCCTCCCTCGCCGAACTCCCCGCGCTCCTCCGCGCGGATACCCGTTTTGGAGCCCCGTCCACCTTCGGGTAATGTTCTTCCTGCGCCGCCGGAGAGCGGGCCGAAAGGCCGGAATCCGGGGGAGCAAACTAGAACGACATCGCCCTCAGGGGCTTGCGTTCCAGTGGCCTATGGTGTAATTGGCAGCACGACTGATTCTGGTTCAGTTAGTCTTGGTTCGAGTCCAGGTAGGCCAGCTCGCAGAGCTCATCTGCGTCGCGGATCTCATCCGCAAAGCCCCCGTTGTGTAGCGGCCTAGCACGCTGCCCTCTCAAGGCAGTAGCGCCGGTTCGAATCCGGTCGGGGGTACAGATCCTTCCCGCGAGGACGGCTCGGGTAGCTCCCACCGACTTCGATGCAGGATCGCTAGGGCCCCCGTTGTGTAGCGGCCTAGCACGCCGCCCTCTCAAGGCGGTAGCGCCGGTTCGAATCCGGTCGGGGGTACTGACTGGTCTAAACCACATTGGTCTATGGTGTAATTGGCAGCACGACTGATTCTGGTTCAGTTAGTCTTGGTTCGAGTCCAGGTAGACCAGCTCGGACCTGCGGAAACGCAGTGTCCAGGCCCCCGTTGTGTAGCGGCCTAGCACGCCGCCCTCTCAAGGCGGTAGCGCCGGTTCGAATCCGGTCGGGGGTACAAAAACGAAGGCCCTCCGCTCAGGCGGAGGGCCTTTCGCTGCGTCTGGGGCTTTCCCGGGCCCCTCAACCGGGCGTACGCCAGCAGCAGTTGAGGGACCGGTCGTAGGTGGGCCGGGGGGCGACGGCTCCCCGTCGGTCAAGAACCTGCCGCGGCGTTGAGGCTGGTCCTGTTCCGGCGGGGGCACGACGCCCCGCGACTGATCAGCCCGAGCGGCGCAGGGCCTCGGAGAGACGGGCTGCCGCGTCGATGACGGCCTGGGCGTGCATACGGCCGGGGTGGCGGGTGAGGCGCTCGATGGGGCCGGAGACCGACACGGCGGCCACCACGCGGTTCGACGGGCCGCGTACCGGCGCGGAGACGGACGCGACGCCCGGCTCCCGCTCGCCGATCGACTGGGCCCAGCCTCGGCGTCGTACGCCGGAGAGGGCCGTCGCCGTGAAGCGGGCGCCCTGCAGGCCCCGGTGCAGGCGCTCCGGCTCCTCCCAGGCCATGAGGATCTGTGCCGAGGAGCCCGCCTTCATCGTGAGCGTCGAGCCGACCGGGACCGTGTCCCGCAGGCCGGACAGACGCTCCGCCGCGGCGACGCAGATGCGCATGTCGCCCTGGCGGCGATAGAGCTGTGCGCTCTCGCCGGTCACGTCGCGGAGGTGGGTGAGGACCGGGCCCGCCGTGGCGAGAAGGCGGTCCTCACCTGCCGCCGCGGCCAGTTCCGAAAGGCGGGGGCCGAGAATGAAACGGCCCTGCATGTCACGCGCCACCATGCGGTGGTGTTCCAGAGCCACGGCCAGTCGATGGGCCGTGGGTCGTGCCAGTCCGGTGGCCGAGACGAGCCCTGCGAGGGTGGCCGGACCGGACTCCAGGGCGCTCAGGACAAGGGCTGCCTTGTCCAGAACGCCGACGCCGCTACTGTTGTCCATGAAACGATACTCGCGTCTCACTCTGTGAAACGCAAGTTCAATTTTCCGTGGAACACGCCACTCTGGAAGAACGAAGGCAGAGCGGCCCG
The DNA here is from genome assembly GCF_053608645.1 of Streptomyces sp. NPDC055013. Lineage (NCBI taxonomy): Bacteria > Bacillati > Actinomycetota > Actinomycetes > Kitasatosporales > Streptomycetaceae > Streptomyces > Streptomyces sp. NPDC055013. The sequence goes on along the minus strand of NZ_JBSGVW010000011.1, from coordinate 227,502 downwards.
TAAACCAGAGCGGGCCTGGCGGCGGACGCCCGGAAAGCAGGGGCGCGGGCGCAGGTCGCCTTCTCAAGATCTCTAGTTGGGCCGGCAGACCGTAAGCCGGCCGGAGGGAAAGCGATGGGTAGGACACTCGCGGAGAAGGTCTGGGACGACCATGTCGTCCGGCGCGCCGAGGGCGAGCCCGACCTCCTCTTCATCGATCTGCACCTGCTGCACGAGGTGACCAGCCCGCAGGCCTTCGACGGCCTCCGCAAGAGCGGTCGCCAGGTGCGCCGGCTCGACCTGACCATCGCCACCGAGGACCACAACACCCCGACCCTCGACATCGACAAGCCCATCGCGGACCCGGTCTCCCGCGTCCAGCTGGAGACGCTGCGCAAGAACGCCGCCGACTTCGGTGTGCGCCTGCACCCGCTGGGCGACGTGGAGCAGGGCGTCGTGCACGTCGTCGGACCCCAGCTGGGACTGACGCAGCCCGGCATGACCGTCGTCTGCGGTGACTCGCACACCTCCACGCACGGCGCCTTCGGCGGTCTGGCGTTCGGTATCGGTACCTCCCAGGTCGAGCATGTGCTGGCCACCCAGACGCTGCCCATGGCCCGTCCGAAGACCATGGCCATCACGGTCAACGGCGAACTGCCCGAGGGCGTCACCGCCAAGGACCTGATCCTGGCGATCATCGCCAGGATCGGCACCGGCGGCGGCCAGGGCTACGTCCTGGAGTACCGCGGCTCCGCCATCGAGAAGCTCTCGATGGAGGCCCGGATGACCATCTGCAACATGTCGATCGAGGCCGGCGCCCGCGCGGGCATGATCGCCCCCGACCAGACCACCTTCGACTACCTCGAGGGCCGTCCGCACGCCCCCAAGGGCGAGGACTGGGACGCGGCCGTCGCGTACTGGAAGACGCTGAAGACGGACGAGGGCGCCGAGTTCGACGCCGAGGTCGTGATCGAGGCCGCCGAACTGTCGCCGTTCGTCACCTGGGGCACCAACCCCGGCCAGGGTGCGCCGCTTTCGGCGGCCGTCCCCGATCCGGCTTCGTACGAAGACGCTTCGGAGCGCTTCGCCGCCGAAAAGGCCCTGGAATACATGGGGTTGGAGGCCGGTCAGCCGCTGCGCTCCATCAAGGTGGACACCGTCTTCGTAGGCTCGTGCACCAACGGCCGCATCGAGGACCTGCGCGCCGCCGCGGAGCTCGTGAAGGGCCGCAAAGTCGCCGACGGCGTACGGATGCTGGTCGTCCCCGGCTCCGCGCGGGTGGGTCTGCAGGCCGTTTCCGAGGGTCTGGACGTCGTCTTCAAGGAGGCCGGCGCCGAGTGGCGGCACGCGGGCTGCTCGATGTGTCTGGGCATGAACCCCGACCAGCTGGCCCCGGGTGAGCGCTCCGCGTCCACCTCCAACCGCAACTTCGAGGGCCGGCAGGGCAAGGGCGGTCGTACGCACCTGGTGTCGCCGCAGGTCGCGGCGGCCACCGCGGTCCTGGGCCACCTGGCCTCCCCGGCCGACCTGTCCGACGCCGAGACCCGTACGCCCGCTGGAGTCTGATCAGCCATGGAAGCATTCACCACGCACACCGGCCGGGCCGTCCCGCTGCGCCGCTCCAACGTCGACACCGACCAGATCATCCCTGCTCACTGGCTCAAGAAGGTGACCCGGGACGGGTTCGAGGACGGGCTTTTCGAGGCCTGGCGCAAGGACCCGGAGTTCGTGCTCAACCGCCCCGAGCGCGAAGGCGCCACGGTGCTGGTCGCCGGTCCCGACTTCGGCACCGGTTCCTCCCGTGAGCACGCCGTGTGGGCGCTGCAGAACTACGGCTTCAAGGCCGTCATCTCCTCGCGTTTCGCGGACATCTTCCGCGGCAACTCGCTCAAGAACGGCCTGCTCACAGTGGTTCTGGAGCAGAAGATCGTGGACGCGCTGTGGGAGCTCACCGAGCAGGACCCGCAGGCCGAGGTCACCGTCGACCTTCAGGCCCGTGAAGTGCGCGCCGAGGGCATCACCGCCTCCTTCGAGCTGGACGAGAACTCCCGCTGGCGGCTGCTGAACGGCCTCGACGACATCTCGATCACCCTGCAGAACGAGGCCGACATCGCCACCTACGAGGCGAAGCGGCCGTCCTTCAAGCCGCGCACCCTTCAGTCCTGATCCCAGGGCCTGACCCCGAGGCGCGAGCCGAGACTTCGAAACAAGGCCACTTTCGGCCACCACAACACCCCCGCAGTACCCCCGATCAGCCCGATCGGGGGTACTGCCATGTCTGCACCCGAACGGCCCTGCGCCGCTCGCCGGTGGCGCTCAACTTCCCACGTTACGAAGGATGTTGAAGGGGTACGCGAGTGTTGTCATCGCGGCTTCCGCAAGTGCCCGGAAGGCCATTTGAGGCCGGAGTTGCACCCCTGGCAGGCGACAACTCGCCCCAGATGGCACAATCTGTGCATGGAACACGACGGCCAACTCGAGCTCTATGCGGCAGTCGCGGACCAACTCAAGGAAGCGCATGGAAGGGTGCGCGCACTGCAAGTCCCGGAGGGCGTACGGATGGCGCTGACCCGGAAGCTGCTGGTCATTACGGCCGCGGCCAAGCACGACGTCGCCGAAGCGACAAGGCGTCTGGAGCGGTTCATGGCGGACCTCGACGCGGGGCGATTCCCCGAAGAGGAACGCTGAAACACCTTCGAGACTGTCGAGTCTGTTGCGGCACAAGGGTGATTAGCCCGTTTCGTGTTTGATTTGCGGTATATATCTGCCTAACGTGCGAAAAAGCTTGAACACTTTCGTTCTGGCGATGTCTCCGAAGGGGAAGACGTGAACAAGGCGCAGCTCGTAGAAGCGATTGCCGACAAGATGGGCGGCCGCCAGCAGGCCGCCGAGGCTGTCGACCACGTACTGGACGCCATCGTCCGCGCGGTCGTCTCGGGTGAGCGGGTCTCCGTCACCGGCTTCGGTTCGTTCGAGAAGGTCGACCGGCCTGCTCGCTACGCCCGTAACCCTCAGACGGGCGAGCGGGTTCGGGTCAAGAAGACCTCCGTTCCGCGCTTCCGTGCGGGTCAGGGCTTCAAGGACCTGGTGAGCGGCTCGAAGAAGCTCCCCCGGGGCGGCGAGGTCGCCGTCAAGAAGGCGCCCAAGGGCAGCCTGACCGGTGGTGCCTCGGCGACGGTCAAGAAGGCCGCCGCGAAGAAGACCACCAAGGCGGCGGCGAAGAAGACGACCGCGAAGAAGACGACGGCCAAGAAGACCACGGCTGCCGCCAAGAAGACCACCGCGAAGAAGACGACGGCCAAGAAGACCACGGCTGCCGCCAAGAAGACCACCGCGGCGAAGAAGACCACGGCCAAGAAGGCGACGGCCAAGAAGGCCCCGGCGAAGAAGGCGACCGCCAAGAAGGCGCCCGCAAAGAAGTCGACGGCTCGCAAGACCACGGCCAAGAAGGCCACCGCCCGCAAGAGGTAGAACTGCGGGTCACAGGTAGAACCGCAGGGCACTCACGCGCCGGGCCGGACTCCGAGTGGAGTCCGGCCCGCGGCGCGTTCTAGAGCGTCACCAGCGTGATCCGCAGGGCCTCGCCGTCGCCTTCCGTCTCGATACGGACCCGCTGCCCGGGGCGCAGCAGCCTCAGGCCGCCCGCGTCGAACGCCGGGGCGTCGAAGGAGACGGGGGTGCCGTCGTCCAGGAGGACGCTGCCGGAGCGGGTGGCTTCGTCGTAGGTGTAAGCGGTGGCCTGCATGGTTGCAACCCTACGACGGGTTGTGGTTCGGGTGCGGTGCGGTGAGCAGACGTGCAGCGGCCGCCGTCGTTCGCGGGCCCACGCCCAGGGCCAGTGCGGCCCGCAGATCCTCGCCGGTGTCCACGTCCTGGCGTACGGAATCCACCTCGTCGAGGCAGAGTTCCGCTGCCCCCGACTCACGATGGCGGGCCCGGGAATCCTCGCCGAATGCCGGCCGCAATTCATGTCCGGGGGCAGCGGCCAGCAGAGTGGTGCCGATTGTCGCGGCGTCCGGGAGAAAAGCGCGGGAAAATTCCGCCGCCGCGTCCAGGACGCGGGCCAATTCCAGCGGGCGCAGGGCGGGGAGATCGGCGTTCAGGGCCGCCACGGGGCTTTCGGGACGGGATGACCGTACGAGTGCCGCCGCGTGTGCCAGTGCCGCGTTCAGGCCGCCGCCGGGCTCGTCGGGGACGATGTGCGCGCCAAGTGCGCCCAGCTCGCGGCCTGCCAGTGTGTCGCCCGTGACGACTGCCACATCCTTCACCGCCGGGCAGGCCAGCGCCGCCACCACGGTGTCCTGGGCGAATGCGAGGGCCAGGCCGGGGCGCAGCCCGTCCGAGGCGGTGTCCGAGAGCCTGCTCTTCGCCCGCGCCAAGGGTTTCAGGGGTATGACCAAGGTCCACTGCACGCGCGTTCCGTCCCTCTCTAGTCGCGGCCATTGTCACTCAGCCGTCACCGGGGCCATGTGGCAGCCGCGGCAATGGGAGGGGTGCGAAGCTCCATGCAAGGGTGGGGGCGGGAGACGGGCGGGCGTACGGTGTTCTCGACAGACCGGCGGCCTGGGGCGACACTTGTGCGGCTCCCGGGTCCGATGTCCTTGATTCCTAGAGGAAGGTGCTCCGCGTGCCCCGCCGCAGAATCGGCTTCTGGTACCGCTTCGCAGCGGTGCTCTGCAAACCGCCGCTGGTGGTTCTGATCAAGCGGGACTGGCGTGGAATGGAGCACATTCCGGCCGAGGGCGGATTTATCACCGCGGTGAACCACAATTCGCACATCGATCCCTTCGCGTACGCGCACTTTCAGTACAACACCGGCCGGGTTCCGCGATTCCTGGCGAAGAGCGGGCTTTTCAAGAAGGGATTCGTCGGCGCCGCGATGCGCGGTACCGGCCAGATCCCCGTCTACCGGGAGACCACGGACGCGCTGAGTGCCTTCCGCGCCGCGATCGACGCCGTGGAGCGCGGTGAATGCGTGGCGTTCTATCCCGAGGGCACCATCACCCGGGACCCGGACCAGTGGCCCATGACGGGCAAGACCGGTGCCGCACGCGTCGCCCTGCAGACCAAGTGCCCGGTGATCCCCGTAGCGCAGTGGGGCGCCAACGAGTTGCTGCCGCCGTACGCCAAGAAGGCCGACGTCCTTCCGCGCAAGACCCACCGGGTGCTCGCGGGTCCGCCGGTCGACCTCGTGCGCTTCTACGACAAGGAGATGACCCCGGAGTTGCTGAAGGAGGCGACCGAGGTCATCATGGCCGCCGTCACTCGCCAGCTGGAGGAGATCCGCGGCGAGAAGGCGCCCGAGACGCCGTACGATCCGCGTCAGGAGCGCATCGAGCAGCGGCGCCGGACCGCCGCGCAGAACCAGCAGACGCCGGTCCAGCCCAAGGCCGGGCAGGAAGAGGGGCAGGGCACGTGAGCAAGCCCGTCAAGGCGGCCGTCATGGGCACCGGATCGTGGGGCACCGCCTTCGGCATGGTCCTCGCCGACGCGGGCTGCGAGGTGACCCTGTGGGCCCGCCGTCCCGAACTCGCGGAAGCGGTCAACTCCACCCGTACGAACCCCGACTACCTCCCCGGCGTCGAGCTCCCGGAGAACCTGCGGGCGACGCCCGACGCCGCCGAGGCCGCGCACGGCGCCGACTTCACCGTCCTCGCGATCCCCTCGCAGACGCTGCGCGGCAACCTCGCCGAGTGGACCCCGCTCCTCGCGCCCGGCACGGTCCTCGTCTCACTGATGAAGGGTGTCGAACTCGGCTCCGCGATGCGGATGAGCGAGGTCATCGACGATGTCGCCAAGGTCGGTTCGGACCGGATCGCCGTGGTCACCGGACCGAACCTCGCCCGTGAGATCGCCGCGCGGATGCCCGCCGCGGCCGTCGTCGCATGCACCGACGAGGCCGTCGCCCAGCGTCTCCAGGCCGCCTGTCACACGCCGTACTTCAGGCCGTACACCGAGACCGACGTGGTGGGCTGCGAGCTGGGCGGTGCCGTGAAGAACGTCATCGGGCTCGCCGTCGGCATCGCGGACGGCATGGGGCTCGGCGACAACGCCAAGGGCTCGCTCATCACGCGCGGCCTCGCCGAGACCGCGCGGCTCGGAGTCCGGCTGGGCGCCGACCCGCTGACGTTCGCCGGACTCGCCGGCCTCGGCGACCTGGTGGCGACCTGCTCCTCTCCGCTGTCGCGCAACCACACCTTCGGCACCAACCTCGGCAAGGGCATGACCCTGCAGGAGACCATCGCGGTCACCAAGCAGACCGCCGAGGGCGTCAAGTCCTGTGAGTCCGTGCTGGATCTGGCCCGCCGGCACGGCGTCGACATGCCCATCACCGAGACGGTCGTCGGCATCGTGCACGAGGGCAAGCCGCCCGTGGTCGCCCTGAAGGAGCTCATGTCGCGCAGCGCGAAGCCCGAGCGACGCTAGGCGCTCCGCTGGGGGCACCGGGCGGGTCGTTGTCCGGGTGCGGCCCGGTGGGGGCTGGTGGCGCAGTTCCCCGCGCCCCCAGAAAGGGGCGCTGCGCGAACCGCCAGCCGTCAACGGACGCTGACTCCGGCCCCTACCACCGGGTACCCTCAACGCGATATGAGCACCGAGAACCTCCCCCAGAGCCCTGACCAGCAGCCGCGCAAGCCGCGCGTGGCCGTCGTGTTCGGCGGCCGCAGCTCCGAGCACGGGATCTCCATGGTCACCGCCGGCGCCGTGCTGCGTGCGATCGACCGGACGAAGTACGACGTCCTGCCGATCGGCATCACGCAGAGCGGCCGCTGGGTGCTCACCGCCGACGAACCGGAACGCATGGCGATCACCGAGCGCCGTACGCCCAACGTCGAGGAGCTGGCCGAGTCGAGCGAGGGCGGCGTGGTGCTCCCCGTCGACCCGGCGAACCGCGAAGTCGTCTACACCGAGCCCGGATCGGTCCCCAAGGCGCTGGGCGAGATCGACGTCGTCTTCCCGGTGCTGCACGGGCCCTACGGCGAGGACGGGACCCTCCAGGGCCTCCTGGAGCTCTCCGGGGTGCCGTACGTGGGCGCGGGAGTGCTCGCCTCGGCCGTCGGCCAGGACAAGGAGTACATGAAGCGGGTGTTCACCTCGTTCGGGCTCAAGGTGGGCCCGTATGTGGTGATCCGGCCCCGCGAGTGGGAGCGGGACGAGTCCGCCGCCCGCAAGAAGATCATCGACCTCGCCGGCGACCACGGCTGGCCCCTCTTCGTGAAGCCCGCGCGTGCGGGTTCGTCGATCGGCATCACCAAGGTCGAGGACCTGTCCGGCCTGGACGAGGCGATCGCCGAGGCCCGGCGGCACGACCCGAAGATCCTCGTCGAGGCAGCACTGCGCGGCCGTGAGATCGAGTGCGGGGTGCTGGAGTTCGAGGACGGCCCGCGCGCCTCCGTCCCCGCCGAGATCCCGCCGCCGGACGCGCACGCGTACTACGACTTCGAGGCCAAGTACATCGACTCGACGCCGGGGATCGTGCCGGCGCCCCTGACGCCGGAGGAGACGGCGGAGGTCCAGCGCCTGGCGGTGGACGCCTTCGAGGCGGCTTCGTGCGAGGGGCTGGTGCGGGCGGACTTCTTCCTCACCGAGGACGGGGAGTTCGTGATCAACGAGATCAACACGATGCCCGGTTTCACGCCGATTTCGATGTACCCGCAGATGTGGCAGGCGAGCGGGATCAGCTACCCGGACCTGGTGGACCGGCTGATCGAGGCGGCTCTGCGCAGGTCGACGGGTCTGCGGTAGGAGCGGGACGGTTCCGGTCGGTTCCCGTCAGACCCGCACAGTTCAGTTGGCGATCCCCTCGGGGATCGCCTTCTTGATCGCCGGGGCCAGATCGATCAGCACACCCGAGCTGTCCCGGCCCTCCGGCACGCTGACCTCGACATACGCGAGACGACTGGCGGTCGTGAACCGGTACCCGCCGTCGTCCTGCTTCTCCATCAGCCATTTGACGTCTTCCACGCCACCGGCCACCGCGTCCGGATCCCGGCCCTCGGCCACCTTCGGATCGACCATCTTCGGCGGCTGCGGTACACCGCACCGCAGTATGATCGCCGAGTCCCCCCAGCCCGCGGTCAGCGCGGACGCGGGCGAGGGGTCCTCACGGCTCTCACCGTCCACCTTGGCCGGCAGCACCTTGTCGAGGTTCCGGCACAGTTGCCCGGCCTTCGCGCCGGGGCTGGGAACCGCCGCCGACGCGCTGCCGTCTGCTGATGAGCAGCCCGCTGCGGTGATCAGCAGGACGAGCGCGGGCAGCCCGAGGACAGAAATGTGCCGGTGACGCAAAGAGTTCACCGGCCAAGGGTAGACGGGGGCTACAGATGTACGACCGGGCAGGTCAGGGTGCGGGTGATGCCGTCCACTTGCTGGACCTTGGCGACCACCAGACGACCCAGCTCGTCGACGGTGTCGGCCTGGGCGCGCACGATGACGTCGTACGGTCCTGTGACGTCCTCGGCCTGGATGACTCCAGGGATCTTGCTGATCGTCTCGGCGACGGTCGACGCTTTGCCGACCTCCGTCTGGATCAGGATGTACGCCTGTACCACGGAACCTCCAGGGCGGCCACGAGGATCATGTGGGGAAAAGGAACGCCACGGTATCGCGTCGCCGCTCGCCGCGGGGAGACCTGCGGTGGCCGGGGCTTGCGCGCCGGGGTGCAGGCACGACAGAAGTTGACGTACACGTCGACCGTAGCGAGGACAGTAGTGACGCGCGACCGGGTGCGGACAGGGACAGAAGGGGCGTAAGGGCAATGAAGGGCACTGTTGGTGAGCTCGGCGAGTTCGGGCTCATCAGGGAGCTCACCTCCCGTCTGACCACCACCCCGGCGGTCCGGGTCGGCCCGGGCGACGACGCCGCGGTGGTGGCCGCGCCCGACCGCAGGGTGGTCGCCAGCACCGACATCCTGCTGGAGGGGCGGCACTTCCGCCGCGACTGGTCCACGGCGTACGACGTGGGCCGCAAGGCCGCCGCGCAGAACCTCGCGGACATCGCCGCCATGGGCGCGGTGCCGACGGCGCTGCTGCTCGGCCTGGTGGTCCCCGCCGAACTCCCGGTGACCTGGCCGACCGAGCTGATGGACGGCCTGCGCGACGAGTGCCAGGTCGCGGGTGCCTCCGTGGTCGGCGGGGACGTCGTACGGGGCGACACGATCATGGTGTCGATCACCGCGCTCGGCGATCTGCGCAACCAGGAGCCCGTGACCCGGGCGGGCGCGCAGCCCGGCGACCTCGTCGCGGTGACGGGCTGGCTGGGCTGGTCCGCGGCCGGATACGCCGTGCTCGCCCGCGGTTTCCGCTCGCCGCGCGCCTTCGTCGAGGCACACCGGCGCCCCGAGCCGCCGTATCACGCGGGTCCGGCCGCCGCCGGGCTCGGCGCGACCGCGATGTGCGACGTGAGCGACGGGCTGATCGCCGACCTCGGGCACATCGCCGAGGCCAGCAAGGTCCGTATCGACATCCGCTCGGGTGCGATCGACATCCCCTCCCAGATGAACGACATCGGCCAGGCCGTCGGCGTCGATCCCATGCAGTGGGTGCTGACCGGGGGAGAGGACCACGCGATCGTGGCGACCTTCCCGCCGGACGTGAAGCTGCCGGCCCGCTGGAAGGTCATCGGCGAGGTCCTCAACCCCTCGGCGCTGCCCCAGGTGACGGTGGACGGGGCACCGTGGACCCGCAAGGGCGGCTGGGACCACTTCGGAGGGGACATCGAGTCATGATCGCCAACGTCCTTACGGTCGCCGGCTCCGACTCCGGCGGCGGCGCGGGCATCCAGGCCGACCTGAAGACGATGCTCGCGCTCGGCGTGCACGGCATGAGCGTGATCACCGCTGTCACCGCCCAGAACTCCCTTGGTGTGCAGGGCGCTTGGGAGCTGCCTGTGGAGGCGGTGCGGGCCCAGTACCGCAGCGTCGTCGACGACATCGGCGTACAGGCGGTCAAGACGGGCATGCTCGCGTCGGCCGAACTCGTCGAGACGGTGGCCGAATTGATCGCCGGCACCGACGTGCCGGCCGTGATCGACCCGGTGGGCGTGTCCAAGCACGGCGACTCGCTGCTGGCGGCGTCCGCGCTGGATTCCGTACGTACGAAGCTGCTGCCGGTGGCGACCGTGGCGACCCCGAACCTCGACGAGGTGGCTCAACTCACCGGAGTGCACGTCGAGGCGGAGGACGACCTCAGGCGGGCCGCGGCGGCCGTGCTGGCGTACGGGCCGCGGTGGGTCGTGGTGAAGGGCGGCCATCTCGCGGGCGACGCCGTGGATCTCCTCACCGACGGCTCCGAGGAGCACTGGCTGCGGGCCCCGCGCCACGACAACCGCCACACCCACGGCACGGGCTGCACCCTCGCCTCCGCGATCGCGTCGCATCTCGCGAAGGGGCTGTCGGTGCCGGATGCGGTGGCGGCCGCCAAGAAGTACGTCACGGGCGCCATCGCCGCCGGTTTCGCACTCGGCGGGGGGATCGGGCCCGTGGATCACGGCTGGGCGCTCACGCGGGGTAGCACGGCCCGTTGACCCCGCGGGGAATCTTGCCTCGCGCACGGTGAAAAGGCCGGTCCACGGGCATGCAAAAAGCCGGTCCACCCTGCGGTGGACCGGCTTACTGCAGCGAACCAGCTGTGGCCGCGCGCTTTAGCTGTGCGTCAGCGCGAGACCTTGCCGGCCTTGATGCACGAGGTGCAGGCGTTCACGCGCTTCGGCGTCCCGCCGACCACGGTACGCACGCGCTGGATGTTCGGGTTCCAGCGACGGGACGTACGGCGGTGCGAGTGCGAGATGTTGTTGCCGAAGCCCGGCCCCTTGCCGCAGACGTCGCAGTTGGCAGCCACGGGTCACTCCAAAGACTTCAGATGCTCTTACGGATAATCCCGGCATGCCGGGATCGAGATCTACGATGAGAGATCTGAGTGGCGTTGCCAGGGGAACGGCCCGATTTTCATCGGGCAACCGGAGCAGCATACAACGACTGCGCCAGTCCAACGAAACTACCATGCCTGATCAGGGGCCCGCTCCCGGCCCGCTTCCGGCGCGCACCGTCCCTGGGTCTACGCTGCGTGCCACGGTCGGCAGCTCAAGGAGGCGCAGGTGGCGCAGGTGCCGCAGACATTCTTCGATGCTCTCGCGGTGCGCACCTGGTGCGGCCTCGCGCTCGACTCACTCGGCCGGGCGCGTGAGGAGATCGACGCGATCAACGTCTATCCCGTGGCCGACGGGGACACCGGGACGAACCTGTACCTGACGGTGGAGTCGGCGGTCGCGGCGGTGGAGGCCGTGTTCGCCGCGTACGAGGTCGGCAAGCCCACCCTGGCGGACGCCGCCCGAGCGATGGCGCACGGGGCCCTGATCGGCGCCCGGGGCAACTCCGGGACGATCCTCGCCCAGCTGCTGCGTGGCATGGCTCAGGTGCTCGCCGCCGAAGGTGAGTCGGCTCACACCGATGGCACCGGCCTCCGCCTCGCCCTGCGGCAGGCCGCGGACGCCGCCCGCCAGGCCGTGGCCCACCCCGTCGAGGGGACCGTCCTCACGGTCGCCTCGGCAGCCGCCGACGCGGCCGACGGGGCCCCGCACGACGACTGCGGGGCCGTCGCGCGGGCCGCCTACGAGGGCGCGCGCGTGGCGTTGGCCGAGACGCCCGGGCAACTGGCGGTCCTGGAGCGGGCGGGGGTCGTCGACGCCGGCGGACGGGGGCTGCTGGCGGTTCTGGGCGCGCTGGTGGAGACGTTCACGGGGGAGGCGGCGGCCCCGGTGGCCCACCAGGCCTCCGGAACGCACGCGCGCGTGCAGAGCGGTTCACCCGGTGACGGGACCTCCCTCGCCGACGTCGAGGACTGCACCGACGTCGTCGCGGCGGGCGCGCCCGCCTTCGAGGTGATCTACCTGCTGGAGGCCGAGGACGCGGCCGTGGCGCGGCTGCGGGGGCGGCTCGACGCCCTCGGGGACTCGCTTGTGATCGTCGGCGGTGACGGGCTGTGGAACGTGCACGTGCACGTCGACGACGCCGGGGCCGCTGTGGAGGCCGGCGTCGAGGCGGGGCGGCCGTACCGGATCCGGATCACCCACTTCGGTGCCGGGGACGTGCACACCACCGGTGCCGAGCGGCCGCCCCGGGAGCGTGCCCAGCGTGCCGTCGTCGCCGTCGTGCCCGGCGAGGGCCTGGCCGGGCTGTACAGCGAGGCCGGCGCGACCACGGTCCTCGCGCGCCCGGGGGAGCCGCCGGCGAGCGGGGAGCTCGTGCAGGCCGTACGGCGTGCCCACGCGCGTGAGGTCGTGCTGCTGCCCAACGACGCCGAACTGCGCCACACCGCCGCCGCGGCGGCCGAGCAGGCCCGCACGGAGGGCATCCGCGTGGCACTGATCCCCACCCGCTCCGCGGTCCAGGGCATCGCGGCGCTCGCCGTGCACGAGCCGGACCGCCGCTTCGACGAGGACGTCGTGTCGATGACCTCGGCGGCCGGCGCGACCCGCTACGCCGAGGTCGCCGTCGCCGAACGCCAGTCCTGGACCATGGCCGGCATCTGCCAGGCCGGCGACGTCCTCGGCCTCATCGACGGGGACGTGGCCGTGATCGGGACGGACGTCACGACCACCGCCGGGACGGTCCTCGACCGGATGCTCTCGGCCGGCGGTGAACTCGTCACCCTCGTCCTCGGCGACGAGGCGCCCGAGACGATCGCCGAGCACCTCGAAGCACGCGTGCGTGAGTCGTATCTCGCCGTCGACACCGTGGTGTACCGGGGCGGGCGGCAGGGAGCGCTCCTGCTCATCGGCGTGGAGTAGCGCCACGCCGAAGGGCCCGCCCGGCCGGGGCTACGCCCTGTCCCGCTCCGCGTCGGCCTGCTCCTGCACCACCTGGAGCATCTGCCCGGCCTCCGCCCGCCGCTCCTGCGCCGCCTCGTCGTCCTCGTCGTGGCCGTCGTACGCCACCAGCACCGCACGTGCGCGTGCCGCGGCCTCGGCCGGGCGGCTCAGGTCGGCCTCCAGCCAGCCCGCGGCGAGTTCGGCGCCGGTGCGGCTGTGCAGGGCGTCCTCGCCGAGGGAGCCGAACACCGCGACGGCCCGCGTCATTTGAGACAGGGCCTCCTCCAGCGCGGTCCGGATCGACTCGTCCTCGGCGTCCTCCGTCGCCGAACGGGCGAGCAGGTCACCGAACTGCCGGTGGGTCTGGCCGAGTTCGGCGACCAGTCGTTCGCGCGCCTCGTCGTCGTCGACGGCCTCCAGCGCAGCCCTGCACTCCTCGACCGCGCTCGCCATCAACTCGGACGCGGTGTCCGCCCCGCCCTGTCCGTCCTCCACCCGCAGCGCCAGCCACGCGCGGGCACGCAGGGAGCGGACCAGGCCGTGCACATTGCCGAGGGTGCGCCACAGCGCACCCGCGCGCGCGTACGCCTGGTCGGCCTCGGCATGCAGGCCCGCGTGGCCGAGGGACTCGGCGGCGAGGTGGGCCAGCGTGGCGTGGTCGTGCTGCTCGGGCCAGTGCCGGGCGATCTCGGCCGCCTGCAACCGGCGTTCGGCCGCCTCGCGGTGCTCGCCGAGCTCGCTCAGGCAGTCGCCGAGCCACCACTGCGTCTGGACGACCGCGCCGTCGCCATGCGTCTCGGCGGTCACGTCGGGCAGCGCCGACTCCAGCACCTCGGCGGCCTCGGCGAACCGTCCCTGCCGCAGCAGGAGCCCGCCCAGCTGCTGCCGCGCCCAGGCGCCCAGCGTCCGGCTCTCGCCCGCCTCGTCGGCCCAGTGCGCAGCCTCCAGGGCGTGTTCGGCAGCCTCCTCGGACAGCCCACGGCCGCCGAGCACCTCGGCCAGCTGAAGATGCAGCTGGGCCCGCCCCGTCGCCTCCAGGTGCGGCCCGCCGTGCTCCAGGGCCGCCCGCAGCGCCCGCTCGGCCTCCGCGGTGTCGCCGAGATGGTGCGCGAGCCCGGCCAGCCGGGCCTCGTACTCCACCGCGAACCACGGCAGCCCGGCCCCGACGAACTCCGCCGAAGCCCGCGCGAACAGCTCGGCGGCCCCCTCCACGTCCCCGGTGAGCGCCGCCAGCTCCGCGAGCATCGCCTGCGCCTCCGCGGCCCGCGAAGCAAGCCGTACGTCGTCCCCGGCCCGCCCGTCGACGAGCGCGAGCACCTCACGGGCGGCGGTCTCCGCGTCGGCGAGAACAGCCTCCGGCACCGCGTCGTCCGCCTCGTGCACCCGCCGCATCACAATCCGCGCCCGGCTCATCAGCACGGCCGCCGTCTGACGTACGCCCGTGCCGTCCTCGGCGTACAGCGCGAGAACCCGGTCGTACAGGTCGGCGATCGCCGTGAGGGCCCGCGGCACCTCGCCCGTGAGAGCGCCTACGTACGCCCCACGCGCGCGTGCCGCCAGCGCCTCCCCGGGGTCGCCCGCCGCCGCGTACAGCTCGGCGGCCTCCTCGAAGAGAGGGATGCCCTCGGGGCCCAGGTCCATCGCCCGGTGGTCCGCGATCTCCGCGCGGTCGAGGGCGTGCAGCTCGACGCCCTCGGCGGCGCGGGAGACGGCGGCCCAGGCCTCGATGGCGTTGGGCTGCAGGGTGTCCGACAGCCGCCGTGCCTCGGCGAGCAGCGCGGGCAGGTCGGCCTCCGCGTCGGCCCCTTCGCCGGCGCCGGGTGCGGCGGCCGCAGCCGGCGCGGGCATCGCCACCGCCTTCGGGCGGGCAGCCGTACGCACCCCCAGCGGCAGCCGCTCCACCAGTGGCCGCTGTTCCATACGCGCGCGTGCCCGCTCGCTGACGTGTTCCGTGCCGTTGCGCCCGTCGAAGCCCGCCGCCAGCGCGAGGGCCTGCGCACGCGCGTGTGCGGCCAGCTCACCGGCGGTCCAGTCGCGGCCCGCCGGCCCCGGAACCCGCTGCTCGGACAGCCCCAGCTCGGTGAGGCGGTCCATGAGCAGGGCCACGACCGCCATGAACTCCAGCTTGCTGCGCGGATGCCCGGCGTCCGTGAAGTAGGCCGGCCGCTCCGCGAGCAGCTCCAGGCCGCGCGCCTCGTTGCCGGTCAGCACACAGAACTCGACGTGGTCCGCGTAGGCGCCACGCATGCTCTCCATGGCCCGTACGAGCCTGAAGCCCCGCAGATGGTTGGCGCGGGCCTCGTCCACGCGGCCCAGACGCAGCAGCGGCGTCAGGGAGGACGCGAGGACCGTGTGCGGCTCGTGGGCGCAGGCGAACTCGCCCTCCAGGACCGGCGCCCACAGTTCGAGCGCCTCCGTGTCTCGGCCCTGCTCGGCCTGCCACCAGCCCTGCCCGTGCAGCTCGCACGCGTGGCAGTCGGCCATGCCGTCCCGGTCGGCGGCCAGCCAGGCGCCGTAGGCCCGCTCGGCCCGCGCCACGTCCCCGACATGCGCGGCCACACTGAACTCGGCGCTGCGCACGGCCCGTTCGGAGTGCCCGGCGAGCCGGTAGCGGTGCTCCATCTCGCCGAGCCACTTCTCGACCGAGGCGAGCGGGATGTGCGGCTGGTCGAGCATGCCGGACGACATCCACTTGAAGACCCAGTGCAGCGAGTGCGTCTCGTACTCGTCGAAGTCCTCGGGCCGCTCGTCCCACATGCGCAGCAGACGCGCGAAGGGGACGAACATCTTGTCCTTCTCGGAGCTGTAGTTGTAGACCTTCAGCTGGTGTCCGAGCGCCTCGATCACGGCGAGCGGGATGCCCAGCTTCTCGGCCTCGGCGAGCAGCTGCTCCGCGCGCGCGTTGCGGGCGGGACCCTCCGGCTCCTCGGAGTTCTCCGCCATCGCCCGGCGCAGCGAGTCGAAGTCCGTGACGTCGCTCATCGGCGGCCCTCCTCGCCGTTCGTGGCCCACTCCAGCAGGCCGATGAAGGCCCGGTTCAGCAGCGCGGAGTCCGCCGGCCTGAGCGGGCGCTGCGCCATCAGCAGGGCCTGCCCGTAGAGGGACTCGGTGGCGGTGCCGATCAGCTCCGGATCGCCCAGTGAACTGATCCGCCGGATCAGCGGGTTGAGGTGGTTGAGGACCAGACGCGCGCGGGGCGCGCTGCCGCGCAGCGAACCGAGGATGCCAGCCCACAGGTCGTCGGCCTGCTCCTCGGCCTCCGCGCGCGCCTGCTCGTGCCGGGCCGCCCGGTCGTCGAGGTGCAGCGCGGGCACGGACAGCGGATGGAAGGCGCGCAGGACGACGTCACAGCCCAGCGGGTCGAGCTTCGCCCGCGCGGCCGCCAGGAAGCCCGCGAGGGCCAGCTCCTCGGCCGGGTCGACCGAGTCCAGATGGGCGGTCACGGTGTCCGCGTCGAGCTCGGCGACGACCGTCCCCGGCCGCACCGACGGCAGCGCCTCGACGAGCTCGCTGTCGTACGTGTACCCGCCGTTGATCACCCCGACGCCCTGCGCGGACGCGATCGGCGCGACCTGCCGGTACTCCTCGACCGTCCGCGTGAAGTGCACCACCGGGTGCCGCTGCGCGAACTCCTCCAGGGACAGCCGCCCGTCGGTCGTCTCGAAGGGCAGCCACGGCAGCATCGTGCGCAGCATCTCCTTGTCGTGCCGCGCCAGCGATTTCACGCCCAGGTGGTGCACGGACAGGAACGCCGCCAGCCGTTCCGGATCACCGGCCGCCAGCCCCGTCAGCCAGGACCGAATCCTTTCGCCGAGCGCTTCCCGTACGCCCGCCAGCGTCTCGTCCTCGTACAGCGACTCGCGCGAGGCCGTCGGTCGCAGGCTGTCGGTGTCCAGGACGCAGCGTACGAAGAACGCCCAGTCGGGCAGCAGCTGTTCGGCGCGCTCGGTCAGCAGCATGCCCTTGAGGTGGACGCGATGGCCGGCCCGCTGGGCGGGGCTGACCGCCGACGGAAGGACGTACGCCACACCACGGATCCCCGCGAGCGGCACGTCCAGCTCGATCGAGTCCAGCGGCGTGAAGCCGAACAGGTCGTGACAGTGCCGGGCCAGGGCCACCCTGCGGTTGGCGGGGGAGGGGTAGGGCCGGTCCCAGGGCGCTGGCAGGTCGGTGACCGCCTCGTCGCCGACCCGGACGTCGTACGGCAGCAGCGAGCCGAAGTCCCGCGCCAGCACCAGCACCCGGTCCTGCGCCAGCCACTCGCCGGCCCCTGCCCGCGCCACCAGGTGCACGGTGGTGCCCGGTTCGGCGCGTGCGTCGTGGGGCAGCGTCCGCACGGTGTACGAACCGTCGTCCGTCGCCGTCCACTCCACGGGCGCCGCGTCCGGCGTACGGGCGCTGCGGCTGACCACCCGGATGCGCTCGGCGACCACGAAGCAGGCCAGCAGACCGATGCCGAACTGGCCGAGGAAGTCGGACCGGGCCTCCTGAAGCCCCTCGGCACGCTTGGAGCTACGGCCGATGGTGGCGAGGAGGTTGTGCACGTCCGCCTCGGTCAGCCCGACTCCGGAGTCCTCGACCCGCAGGGTGCCCGACTCGGCGTACAGCCGGACCTTGGCGGGCGCGTCGGGCTCTTCGGCGCGTCTGGCGGTGATGGCGTCGACCGCGTTCTGCAGCAGCTCGCGAAGGTAGACCTTCGGGCTGGAGTAGAGGTGATGAGAGAGCAGGTCCACCAGACCGCGCAGGTCGACCTGGAACGTATGAGGTGACTGGGACGGCTGAGGTGCCTGGGATGACTGTGAGGTCTGGGAGTCCATCGTCGCTGCGCCGGTGGGGGGACTTCGCGACGGCGCGGGGTCGGGCGGTCCCGGTGAGGCGGTGACCGCGAAAGGATGGCCGGAGCGCGTCATCCTAGGGCCGAAACGAACCGTCTGACCAGGGGTTTCCGGGACGTTTACCCGGACTGCCGCGCTGACCTCTACGGCATTGTCAGTGCCGTGGTGTGGAATGGATCTCGTGCCCGCACTGGAAGAACCACTGAAGAAGGTGCTCGGCCCTCCCACCGCGAAGGTGATGGCCGAGCACCTCGGCCTGCACACCGTCGGCGACCTTCTGCACCACTACCCGCGCAGATACGAGGAGCGCGGCCAGCTCACCCACCTCGCCGACCTCCCCATGGACGAGCACGTCACGGTGGTCGCCATGGTCGCCGACGCGCGCCTGCACACCTTCGCCTCCAGCAAGGCCCCGCGCGGCAAGGGCCAGCGCCTGGAAGTCACGATCACCGACGGCAGCGGCCGGCTCCAACTGGTCTTCTTCGGCAACGGCGTTCACAAGCCCCACAAGGAGCTCCTGCCGGGCACCCGTGCGATGTTCGCGGGCAAGGTCTCCGTCTTCAACCGCCGCCTCCAACTGGCGCATCCGGCATACGAGTTGCTGCGCGGTGACTCGGAGGAAACGGTCGAGACATGGGCCGGCGCCCTCATCCCGATCTACCCCGCCACCGCCAAGCTGGAGTCCTGGAAGATCGGCAAGGCCATCCAGACCGTCCTGCCCAGCGCCCAGGAGGCGGTCGACCCCGTCCCGGCCACTCTCCGCGAGGGCCGCGGCCTGGTTCCCCTCCCCGAAGCGCTCCTCAAGATCCATCGACCCCACACCAAGGCGGACATCGAGGACGCCCGCTCCCGCCTCAAGTGGGACGAGGCCTTCGTTCTCCAGGTGGCCCTGGCCCGCCGCCGTCACGCCGACGCCCAACTCCCGGCGGTCGCCCGCAAACCCAAGCCCGACGGCCTCCTGACCGCCTTCGACGACCGGCTCCCCTTCACCCTCACGGAGGGCCAGCAGAAGGTCTCGAAGGAGATCTTCGACGACTTGGCCACCGTGCATCCGATGCACCGGCTGCTTCAGGGGGAGGTCGGTTCGGGGAAGGCTCAGCCGATGGACTCCCTCGTGCTCACGCCCCGCGGTTTCCGGCGGATGGGCGACCTCGGGATGGGTGATGAAGTCGTCGTGCCCTCCGGAGAGATCGCTCTGATCAACGGGATCTTTCCCCAAGGCGAGCGAGATGTGTGGCGCATCGTGCTCTCCGACGGAAGTTCGGTGGAGTGCGATGACGAGCACCTCTGGATCGTCGGTACGAGTTGCGGCTGGGACCGTGGTCAGCCTCCGAAAATGCTGACCACCCGAGAAATCCGACATGACCTGTTCAAGGCCAACGGCTCGTCGAAGTGGTACATCCCGGCAGCGACCCCCGTGGACCTTGGCGACGACTCCGGGCTCCCCCTGGATCCCTATCTGTTCGGGCTCCTGTTGGGTGACGGCTCGTTCCGGCGCAACCTGCGGTTCTCCACCGTGGACGCGGAGATCCGCGATGCCTTGGCGGCCTCGGTGGCCCCGGACTGTCGCATGGTCCCTGTCACCGGTTCGCGGTGCGACTACACGATTCAGCTGACCCGACGCTCGGGCGGCAACCGAAATCCGGTCATCCAGGCCCTGCGTGATCTGGGGCTTTGGGGACTGACGTCACACGGCAAGTTCATTCCCGCCGAATTCAAGAACACGTCGATCAAGAACCGCCTTGCTCTCCTGCAGGGGCTCATGGACACCGACGGCACGGTTGATCAGAACGGTATGAGCATTTCCCTCTGCTCGGCCTCGTCGACCTTGGCGCAGGACGTGGCCTGGCTCGTGCGCTCCCTGGGCGGCCGGGCGCGTGTTCTGCCCAAGAAGGCCGCTTTCAACGTCTCGGTTGCCTTGCCCGAGTCGTACCCCCCGTTCCGGCTCACCCGCAAAGCCGAACGCGTACGCCCACGACCGAAGTACAACACGTTCCGCCGGGGTATCCGCGCTGTGGAGCATGTAGGTCGAAAGCCGGTCCAATGCATCAGCGTCGCCCACCCCAGTCACGCCTACGTCACGGATCACTTCACGGTGACCCACAACACGATGGTGGCGCTGCGCGCCATGCTCGCCGTCGTCGACGCGGGCGGGCAGGCCGCCATGCTCGCGCCCACCGAAGTGCTCGCCCAGCAGCATCACCGGTCGATCGTCGAGATGATGGGCGAGCTCGCCGAGGGCGGCATGCTGGGCGGGGCGGAGCAGGCCACGAAGGTGGTCGTGCTGACCGGGTCCATGGGCGCCGCCGCCCGCCGGCAGGCGCTGCTCGATCTCGTCACCGGCGAGGCCGGCATCGTCATCGGCACACACGCCCTGATCGAGGACAAGGTGCAGTTCCACGACCTGGGCCTGGTCGTCGTCGATGAACAGCACCGGTTCGGCGTGGAGCAGCGCGACGCCCTGCGCAGCAAGGGCAAGCAGCCGCCCCACCTCCTGGTCATGACGGCCACCCCCATCCCGCGCACCGTCGCCATGACCGTCTTCGGCGACCTGGAGACCTCGGTCCTCGACCAGCTCCCGGCCGGCCGCTCACCGATCGCCAGCCATGTCGTCCCGGCCGCCGACAAGCCCCACTTCCTGGCCCGCGCCTGGGAACGCGTGCGCGAGGAGGTGGGCAACGACCATCAGGCGTACGTCGTCTGCCCCCGCATCGGGGACGAGGAGGACGACCCGAAGAAGGCCGGCAAGAAGAAGTCCCCGGAGGACGAGGCGGAGAAGCGCCCGCCGCTCGCCGTCCTGGACGTGGCGGACCAGCTCGGCAAGGGACCTCTCCAGGGCCTCGCGGTCGAGGTCCTGCACGGTCGTATGCACCCCGACGACAAGGATGCGGTCATGCGCCGCTTCGCCGCCGGCGAGACCGACGTCCTGGTCGCCACGACGGTCATCGAGGTCGGCGTGAACGTCCCCAACGCCACCGCGATGGTGATCATGGACGCCGACCGCTTCGGCGTCTCCCAGCTCCACCAGCTGCGCGGCCGGGTCGGCCGAGGCACCGCCCCCGGCCTCTGCCTCCTGGTCACGGAGATGCCCGAGGCCAGCGCGGCCCGCCAGCGCCTCAAGGCCGTCGCCGCCACCCTCGACGGCTTCGAACTCTCCCGCATCGATCTGGAACAGCGCCGCGAGGGCGACGTCCTGGGCCAGGCCCAGTCCGGGGCACGTTCCTCGCTGCGCGTCCTGGCCGTCATCGAGGACGAGGAGATCATCGCCGAGGCACGGGACGAGGCGACGGCGCTGGTGGCGGCGGATCCGGAGCTGGAGCACCTCCCGGGCCTGCGCACAGCCTTGGACGCCCTCTTGGACGAGGAGCGGGAACAGTACCTGGAGAAGGGGTGAGGGACGCCGGCCCCTGGGCGCGGGGCTGTATGGACCCATGCGGCTACCGCCTCGGGGGCGCGACCAGCCACACTGAACCCAAAGCCGCTCACACCCAAGGACCAAAGATGACCCGCGTGATCGCCGGCGCAGCCGGCGGACGTCGTCTAGCCGTGCCGCCAGGCACGGGAACCCGGCCAACATCAGACCGCGCACGCGAAGGTCTCTTCTCCACCTGGCAGTCCCTCCTCGGCGGCCCGCTGGACGGCGTGCGCGTCCTCGACCTCTACGCCGGTTCGGGCGCCGTCGGCCTGGAGGCGCTCTCCCGCGGCGCCGGCCACACCCTCCTGGTCGAGGCCGACGCCCGGGCCGCCAGGGTCGTCCGCGAGAACGTGAAGAGCCTCGGACTCCCCGGCGCCGAGGTCAGGTCGGGCAAAGCCGAACAGATCATCCAGACCCCGGCGCCGACCGAGCCGTACGACCTCGTCTTCCTCGATCCCCCGTACGCCGTCTCTGACGACGATCTTCGGGAGATTCTCCTCACACTCCGCTCGGGGGGCTGGCTCGCGGCCGAAGCGCTCGTCACCGTGGAGCGCAGCACCAGAGGCGGAGAGTTCCGGTGGCCGGACGGTTTCGAAGGGATCCGGGCCCGTCGTTACGGCGAGGGAACGTTTTGGTACGGTCGCGCCGCCTCCACGTGCGAAGACGCACGATGACCGGACCCGAGAGCGAGGGATCACAAGTGCGCCGAGCCGTATGTCCCGGGTCGTTCGACCCGATCACCAACGGACACCTCGACATCATCTCCCGCGCCTCAAGGCTGTACGACGAGGTCTACGTCGCCGTCATGATCAACAAGGCCAAGAAGGGCCTGCTCGAGGTGGACGAGCGGCTCGACCTGATCCGCCAGGTCACGGCCGAGTACGGCAATGTCCGCGTCGAGGCCTTCCACGGCCTCCTCGTCGACTTCTGCAAGCAGCGCGACATCCCGGCCATCGTCAAGGGCCTGCGTGCCGTCAGCGACTTCGACTACGAGCTGCAGATGGCCCAGATGAACATCGGCCTGTCGGGCGTGGAGACGCTCTTCGTGCCGACCAACCCCACCTACAGCTTCCTGTCCTCCTCCCTGGTCAAGGAGGTGGCGACCTGGGGCGGCGACGTCTCCCACCTCGTGCCGCCGGTGGTTCTGGAGGCCCTCAACAAGCGCCTGCGCAAGGACTGATGGGGCTACAGTCGTCCCGTCCGTCTCCATCACAGCAGTAGAGAGTGGCGAGCACACGGTGGACGTGCAGAAGAAGCTCGACGAGATCGTCTCCTCGGTCTCGGGTGCCCGGTCGATGCCCATGTCGGCCTCGTGCGTGGTCAACCGCGCGGATCTGCTCTCGATGCTGGAAGAGGTCCGTGCGGCCCTGCCCGGCTCCCTCGCCCAGGCCCAGGAGCTGATCGGCGGCCGTGAGCAGATGGTCGAGCAGGCCCGTCAGGAGGCCGACCGGATCATCCAGGGCGCGCATGCCGAGCGCGGTTCGCTGATCTCCGACACCGAGGTCGCCCGCCGCTCCCAGGCCGAGGCCGACCGCATCCTCGCCGAGGCCCGCAAGGACGCCGAGGACATCCGCGCGGAGGCCGACGACTACGTCGACTCCAAGCTCGCCAACTTCGAGGTCGTCCTCACCAAGACCCTCGGCTCCGTCGGCCGGGGCCGCGAGAAGCTCCTCGGCACCGGACCCGGCACCGACGAGCACGGCTACGAGGACGAGGACGCCCCCGAGCGCAGCCACGACCCGGAGACCCTGCGCCGCAACGCCGACGAATACGTTGACGTGAAGCTGGGCGCCTTCGAGGCGGTCCTGGCCAAGACCCTGGAGGCGGTCGGCCGCGGCCGGCAGAAGCTGCACGGCCGTATCGCCAGCGACGACCTCGGCGCCCTCTCCGACGACCCCAGCACCGTCCAGCACTCCAGCGACGCCGACTACCTCGCCGACCTCGCCGCGCTCGCGGAGCAGGACGCCGCGGCCGCTCCGCCGGCGCCGGCCCAGCAGCCCGCCGTACCGGCGCAGCAGCAGTACGACCAGCAGGCCGTACAGCCCGCGTACGGCTATCAGCAGCAGGCCGCGGACCCGTACGCCGGCTATCAGCAGTACGCGGCCCAGCAGGATCCTTACGGCTACCAGCAGGCCGATCCCTACGCCTACCAGGGCTACGACCCCCAGCAGGCGGCCTACGACCCGCACCAGGCCCAGCACGCCCAGCAGCAGGTCCCGCAGCAGGCCGCGCAGGGCGGCCAGGGCTACGCCCTCGACGAGACCAGTCTCTTCGACACGAGCATGATCAGCGCGGAGCAGTTGCGGGCCTACGAGCAGGGGCGCGGCCAGTGAGATGCCACCGGATTGGGCCGTGAGCGAAAGGTCCAGTATCCTGGCTCTTCGGTCGTGTGTACGTCCGCGATCAACGCTGCCCGGGAACATCCAAGGGCAGTAACCCCCTGAGCTCAGCAGATCGAAAGCAGGAATGGCGTGACAGCCCGCCTCGACCACCGCAACCCTCTCGTGTTCGACACGCACGAGCTGGGTCGGCGGCCCGGTGCGCTGCAGCGCCTGACCCGCACGGTCGACGCCCCCAAGGATCTCGGTATCCAGAAGGTCATCGGAGTGCCGGAAGGTGCCCCGGTTGAGCTCGAACTCCGACTCGAGTCGGTCATGGAAGGTGTGCTTGTCACAGGCACCGGCCGTGCACAGGCCGAGGGGGAGTGCGTAAGGTGTCTGGAGCCGCTTCAGCTCGACGTCGAAGCGGAATTCCAGGAGATGTTCTCGTACCCTGACGCCGATGACCGGGGCCGTCACAGCACGGAACCCGGCGACGACGCCGAGGACGACGAGGACAGGCTCTTTCTCGAGGACGGCTTGTTCGACCTCGAACCAGTGCTGCGTGATGCGGTGGTGCTCGCACTGCCGATGCAGCCGGTGTGCCAGGAAGACTGCCCTGGACTGTGCGCCGAGTGCGGAGCACGTCTCGCGGACGACCCGGACCACCACCACGACGCCGTCGACATCCGTTGGGCGGCACTGCAGGGACTCGCCGAGACCATGACGGACGGCGAGAAGGACGAGATGAGCGGCGCCGAAGCGGGCGTCGACGAGAAGCAGGAGAAGTAGCCGTGGCTGTTCCGAAGCGGAAGATGTCGCGCAGCAACACGCGCCACCGCCGGTCGCAGTGGAAGGCTGCGGTCACCCCCCTGGTTGCGTGCGAGCGCTGCCACGAGCCCAAGCAGCAGCACATTGCGTGCCCGTCTTGCGGCACCTACAACAAGCGCCAGGTCCTCGAGGTCTGAGCGGCTGGTGAGAGGCACTGTGTCCACTGCCAAGAAGGCGGAAGACGCCAAGGCGGACCCACACGCCCGTAAGAAGGCGGACAACCAGGCCTCGTCCCACACGCTGTTGGAAGGGCGGCTCGGGTACAAGCTCGAGTCCGCCCTTCTGGTGCGTGCGCTGACCCACCGTTCGTACGCGTACGAGAACGGCGGCCTGCCCACCAACGAGCGCCTGGAGTTCCTCGGGGACTCCGTCCTGGGCCTCGTTGTCACGGACACGCTGTACCGCACCCACCCCGACCTGCCTGAAGGCCAACTGGCCAAGCTGCGGGCCGCGGTGGTCAACTCGCGTGCACTGGCGGAGGTCAGTCGCGGGCTCGACCTGGGCTCCTTCATCCGGCTCGGCCGCGGTGAAGAGGGCACGGGCGGCCGGGACAAGGCGTCCATCCTTGCCGACACCCTGGAAGCGGTGATCGGCGCGGTCTATCTCGACCAGGGCCTGGACTCGGCGGCGGAGCTGGTGCACCGCCTGTTCGATCCCCTGATCGAGAAGTCCTCGAACCTCGGAGCCGGCCTGGACTGGAAGACCAGTCTCCAGGAGCTCACCGCGACCGAGGGGCTCGGCGTGCCCGAGTACCTGGTCACGGAGACCGGCCCCGACCACGAGAAGACCTTCACTGCTGCCGCCCGCGTCGGAGGCGTCTCGTACGGCACCGGCACCGGCCGCAGCAAGAAGGAGGCGGAGCAGCAGGCCGCGGAATCCGCGTGGCGGGCCATCAAGGCCGCCGCGGACGAGCGCGCCCGCAAGTCGGCGGCTGATGCCGCCGAGCCCGACGCAGATGCGTCGTCGGCCTCCGCCTGACCGAACAGCGCGATCCGAGCGCCCGTACCCCGCCGTGGGGCGGGCGCTCGGCCCATTGAGCGGCCCTGCCGGGCCACCCAGGTGTTACAGGGGATCCCCATGCCCGAGTTGCCCGAGGTCGAGGTCGTACGGCGCGGACTGGAGCGGTGGGTCGCCCACCGTACGGTCGCCGATGCCGAGGTGCTGCACCCGCGTGCCGTACGCCGGCACATCGCGGGCGGCGACGACTTCGCGCACCGCCTCAAGGGCCACCGCATCGGCACGCCGAGCCGCCGCGGCAAGTACCTGTGGCTGCCCCTGGAGGACACGCACCAGTCGATCCTGGCCCACCTCGGCATGAGCGGCCAGCTGCTGGTCCAGCCGAGCACCGCGCCCGACGAGAAGCACCTCAGGATCCGGGTGCGGTTCGCGGACACCCTCGACACCGAACTGCGCTTCGTCGACCAACGCACCTTCGGTGGCCTGTCGTTGCACGACAACACCCCTGACGGCCTGCCCGACGTCATCGCGCACATCGCCCGCGACCCCCTCGACCCGCTCTTCGACGACGAGGCGTTCCACCAGGCCCTGCGCCGCAAGCGCTCGACCATCAAACGGGCCCTGCTCGACCAGTCGTTGATCAGCGGTGTCGGCAACATCTATGCGGACGAGGCCCTTTGGCGTGCCCGCCTCCACTACGATCGCCCGACCGCGACCTTCACGCGCCCGCGCAGCCTCGAACTCCTGGGCCACGTAAGGGACGTCATGAACGCCGCCCTCGCGGTGGGCGGCACCAGCTTCGACAGCCTCTACGTCAACGTCAACGGTGAGTCGGGCTACTTCGACCGGTCGCTCGACGCGTACGGCCGTGAAGGGCTGCCGTGCAAGAGGTGCGGTACGCCCATGCGCAGGCGGGCCTGGATGAACCGGTCCAGCTACTTCTGCCCGAAGTGTCAGAGGGCGCCGCGCGTCTCGTCGTAGCGCGCACGGGCTCCGAGGACGTCGTCCATCTGCCCCTCCACGAAGTGGATGAGGTTCAGCAGCCGCTCCGCCACTCCGCGTCCCAGAGGCGTCAGTTCGTAGTCGACGCGCGGCGGGTTCGTCGGCTGGGCGTCGCGGTGCACCAGGCCGTCCCGCTCCAGGGCGTGCAGTGTCTGGGACAGCATCTTCTCGCTGACGCCGTCGACGCGGCGGCGCAGCTCGTTGAAGCGCAGCGAGCCCTCGTACAGAGCACCGAGCGTGAGCCCGCCCCAGCGGCCCGTGACGTGCTCCAGCGTGCCGCGCGAGGGACAGGCCTTGGCGAACACGTTGTACGGGAGGTCCTGCGCCTCCGTGCGCTCCTGCGTGGTGTCCATCCCTCAAGCGTACTCGAACGCAGCGCTAACCGGTAGGTTGCACTAACTAGAAGTTAGTGCTTTCCTTTCGTCATCGCCAGCGAGCTGCTTCTCGCTGGGCTGCCTACGTTCAGGAGCGCCCAAGTGACCACGCCCGTCGTCTCCATCGCCTACCACTCCGGCTACGGCCACACCGCCGTCATCGCCGAGGCCGTCCGCTCCGGTGCCGTCGAGGCCGGTGCCGAGGTGCACCTGATCAAGGTGGACGAGATCACCGAGAAGCAGTGGGCGACCCTCGACGCCTCGGACGCGATCGTGTTCGGCTCGCCCACCTACATGGGCACCGCCTCCGGCGCCTTCCACGTCTTCGCCGAGGCCACCTCGAAGCGCTGGGCCGACCAGGCCTGGACGGACAAGCTGGCCGCCGGCTTCACCAACTCCGCCTCCAAGAGCGGCGACAAGCTGCACACCCTGCAGTACTTCCAGATCCTGGCCGCCCAGCTCGGCATGCACTGGATCAACCTCGGCCTCCTCCCCGGCTGGAACAGCAGCGCCGGCTCCGAGAACGACCTCAACCGCCTGGGCGTCTTCACGGGGGCCGCCGCCCAGACCAACGCCGACCAGGGGCCGGAGGCCGTCCACAAGGCCGACGTGGCGACCGCCGAGCACCTGGGTCGCCGGGTGGCGGAGACGGCCAAGGCGTTCGCGCGGGGGCGCGTGGCCGCCTGAGCGACGCCGTAATGAGCGCGCACGAGGCGCCGTCCCCGCTGTAGCCTGCCGACCGAGCCGGCCGCGGGGGACGGTGTCTTGGGGGAAGCATGTGGGACGGCCCGTTCTATCGGGTGCGCAGGGACGGATACGAGATCTGCTTCGTACCGGACGCGGGGGAGGGCCTCGACGAGGTCTGCAACGTCGACATGTGGGTGACGTTCGCCGATGGACAGCGCTGGTCCGGGACGGTCTTCACCCTCGACGAGGCGCGCCGCCTGATGGACCGCTGGAAGGGCACCGGGGAGTGTCTCGACGGCCGGTACTTCTACTGCTGGGACAACCTGATGGTCCGGGACGCCGGCATCCCCGCGATGGTCGAGGTCATCGACCACCTCGTGGTCACCGGCGACTACACGTCGGCTCTGCGGCCCCTGGGGCTTGCCGAGGACTGAATCGGCAGCCCGGTCCGTCCAGGGGTCGTCGGAGGGTGCCCCACGACAACGCGGGAGCGCCTCGGCGCCGGAATGCCGACGGAGTGCCGTCGTGCCACGCTGAGATCAGGGGATCGAGTCAGTCAGTCGAGGAAGCTCGGCTGGCCGGATGGCTTTGCGACCCAAGGAGGCCGACATGGCCCGTGACGTCCCCCAACCCGAATGGGCCAACGCCGAACCGCGCCCCTGGCATGCGCCCACGTCCGGTACCACCGTCCTTGCGGCAGCACTGATGATCTTCGGTGGGGCAATGGCGATCTTCGAGGGAATCGCGGCCATTGCTGAGGACGACCTGTTCCTCGCGACACGTCACTATGTGTTCGAGTTCAGCCTGGCGGGCTGGGGCTGGGTCCACCTGATTATGGGAATCCTCCTTGTCATTGCAGGCTGCTCCGTACTCAGCGGAGCGCTGTGGGCACGCTTCTTCGGCGTCTTCGTGGCCGGGCTGGGCGCGCTCGCCAACTTCCTGTGGGTGCCGTACTACCCCCTGTGGGCCTTGACGCTGGTGGCCGTCAACCTCTTCGTCGTCTGGGCCCTGTGCGCGGGCATGCACAGGGAGGCCGACGACGGCCGGACGGCCTGACGCGCGGGCCGGTGGGCGCGCCCCCGGTTCGAATCCGGGTGATGGCCACCTCAGCCACCCCGCTTCCCAAGCGACAGGATCGGAGAAAGGCCCGGTCGTGACGATGCGGCCCGCAGGTCCGAGATTTTGATGAGCGGCCTCATCCTCATCAGGTCGATCATGGGGTGCCTGGAACGTCGGCCGTCTCCCCAGCACGGGCAGGGGTGGCTTTCCTGAAGCTCGGCACCCGGAGCCGGAGAGGACGATCCAGGCGGGCATGGTGATCGCCGACGGTCGCCGGACCGCTCGCCTCGCCTGCAGCGCACCTCCGTGCTGCGATGGAAAGGGGCGTCGGAGGGAAAGAGCGATGATCCCACCAACAGCGGAGCGCAAGAGTGACGCGGCCCCGGTCCCAGTCCGCCCGCTGGGTGAGGCGGACCTGGATCGGGCCGATGAGATCTGCAGGGTCGCTTTCGGGACGTTCCTGGGGGTCCCTGATCCTTTCGGGGCCGTCGACTATGTTCGTACGCGTTGGGCGGCCGATCCGCGGGCGGCATTCGCGGCGACGGTCGAGGGCGAAGTAGTCGGATCGAACTTCGCCACCAACTGGGGCAGCGTCGGGTTTTTCGGACCGCTGACCGTGCGTCCGGATCTGTGGGACCAGGGCATCGGCAGGCGTCTGATGGAGCCGGTCATGGACTGCTTCGACGCCTGGGGGAACCGCCACCTCGGCCTGTTCACCTTCGCGCACAGTCCCAAGCATCTTGAGCTCTACCGCCGGTACGGTTTCTGGCCTCGATTCCTCACAGCCATCATGAAGAAGCAGGTCGCAAACGGTGCCGCAGTCCCCGGCCGGGTGCTCTACGGCGAACTGCCCACTGCCGAGCGGCCTGACGCGCTGAGTCTCTGTCGCGCACTGACCGGAGCCGTGTACGAGGGCCTGAGCCTGGAACGCGAGATCGTGGCCGCGCACGCGCAGGGAGTCGGTGACACCATCCTGCTCCAGGGCGCTGCCTCCGAGCTCGACGGCCTGGCCGTCTGCCACTGCGGAGCCGGGTCGGAGGCCGGCGCAGACGTGTGCTTCGTCAAATTCGGGGCCGTACGTCCTGGTCCGGAGGCCGCCGACCGGTTCGATCGACTGCTCGACGCGTGCGAGCTGCTGGCCGCCGAGCGCGGCCTGGGGCAACTGGACGCCGGCATGAATCTGGGCCGCCCGGATGCCTACCGGCGCATGGTCGACCGCGGTTTCCGCACCTGGTTGCAGGGCGTGACCATGCACAGGCCCAACGAACCCGGGTACAGCCACCCCGACGCGTATGTGATCGACGACTGGCGCTGAGACCTCCGCCGAGCTCGGCTGGGTAGCGGCGTCTTCGTGGCCGGGCTGGGCGCGCTCGCCAACTTCCTGTGGGTGCCGTACTACCCCCTATGGGCCCTGACGCTGGTGGCCGTCAACCTCTTCGTCGTCTGGGCCCTGTGCGCGGGCATGCACAGGGGGGCCGACGACGGCCGGACGGCCTGACCCGAGCGCCCGCCCACCGGCCGCGACCTTCTGCGGCCGGCTGGCTCAGTACCCGAAGTCCTGCGTCCACCAAGGGCCGCCGGCGCCGAGCTGCACGCCCACGCCGAGGGTCTTGAAGTCGCAGTTCAGGATGTTGGCCTTGTGGCCCGGGCTGTTCATCCAGGCCTCCATCACGGCGGCCGCGTCGGACTGGCCGCGGGCTATGTTCTCGCCGCCGAGGTCGGTGATGCCGGCCTTTGCGGCCCGGTCCCACGGGGACGCGCCGTCGGGGTCGGTGTGGTCGAAGAAGCCCCGATTGGCCATGTCCGCGCTGAAGTCCTGGGCGAGCTCGGTGAGCGAGCTGTTGGCGGCGACGGCGCTGCAGCCGACCTGAGCGCGCTCCTCGTTGACGAGCTTCAGCACCTCGGCCGCGGCGGCGGCCTGTGCGGACACCGTCACGGGAGCGCTGGTCTGCTCCTTCGCGGGCTTCTTCTCAGGCTCCTTCTCCGGCGTCTTCGTGGCCGTGCGGGAAGGGGTGTCCTTCGGCTTCTGGCTGGGCGTGGCCGAGGGCTTCTTCGACGGGGTCTTCGTCGGTGCGGCCGACGAGGTCGACGGGGCCGGCGAGGTGGGGCGTTCGTTGTCGCGGCTCGTCGAGGCGCCGTTGTCGTGGCTGTCGGCGCTGCCGGACGTGCCGCCCTGCTCGTTGGGGGAGTTGGTCGGGGTGTCGGCGGCCTGCACCTTGTCCGCGCCGTTGCCGCCGCCGAGCCTGTAGTTGTCGATGCCGGGCACCACACCGGTGGCGACCGCGACCGTGCCCAGGGCGACCGCCGCGGAGACGCCGAGCAGACCGGTCTTCACCGGCGCCACCGCCTTCTTCTTGCGGCGGCGGTGCGTGCCGCTCCCGGGGCGACGGGAGCCGGAGCTGGGCGTGAAGCCGTCACTGCGGAAGACCGCGGTGTCCGCACCCGAGGCCGATCCGCCCATGGAGCCGGCGTCGCCCGGGAAGGTCGCGGTGTTGGTGATCCGGTCGTAGTCGTCGTCCTCGGCGAAGAGGTACGCGTCACTCTTCGCGTAGGCCTCGGCGTACGCCTCCGGGTTGAGATACGGCGCGATGCCCATCGTGGGCCGGTCGCCGTCGTACGAGTTGAGCGGGTCGTGGCCCTCCGTGAAGGAACCGTCCGTATGTGTGACCCCCGTGGCGCGGCCCGTGGCGGCGCGTCCGGCGGCGGAGCGTCGGTGGCGTCCCATGTCCTGGCCTTCCTCGTCCTTGCGGTCTCAACGTCCTCACAGAACTCACTCCATCGTGTGAGTTTCATATGAGATTCATTGGGTGGGGACGGTACCGCATGGCGCCTGTGGAGGAAGTGCCCGAAGAGACATTGGCCCGTTAGGTTGCAGTCATGAGCGAGGATGTGCGGCTGGTCGCCTGGGTGCGTGGACGCGTCCAAGGTGTGGGTTTTCGCTGGTTCACGCGGGCCAAGGCCCTCGAGATCGGCGACCTGAGTGGTTTTGCTCTCAATTTGGCCGACGGCCGGGTCCAAGTGGTCGCGGAGGGTCCGCGCAAGGGTTGTGAAGGACTCCTCGACTGGCTCCAGGGCGACGACACGCCCGGGCGGGTGGACGGTGTCACCGAGATCTGGGACACGCCTCGCGGGGGCTACGACGGCTTCGCCATCCGCTGAGCCGGTTCTGTAAAGCGGCCCTGGCGCGAGCGGAGGAACCTGCCACCGGCAACTGCCCCAAGCAGAAATGGGCAGGTGGTTGCCAAGAACGGCTCGCGATGGCAGGCTCCGCCCTTAAGGATGATCGCCACGCCCCGAAGGGCCCGCAGGAGTCGCCGCGCAGCCGTCTGAAGGCCGTGTGCCCCCGGGTTTGCCCGCCAGTACGGGGCGTGATCGTGTTGACCGTCAAACTTTTTGGTGAGACGCTGAAAGCCCCGCGCACCTTAGCTGTTTGGCGTGGCTGAACGGCAGCACAACTCCGGTCCTGCCAAGCAACCGCGGGTGCGAATCCCTCACGACCCACACCGCTTCGGTCGGTCACTCATTGTGGAGGACCATCCATCATGGCAAAGGCGCTTCTCGGTTACGTCGGCGGCTCCGACCCTCGACTCCTCGCCGAGATGCGACGGCTCCAGCAGCGTGTCCAGGACCTGGAATCCGAGCTCGGACGGATCCAGGCGGAGAACGACGCGCTGACGGCTGCCGCTTCTCACGACAGGATCATGGAGAGCATCGACGCACACCAGGCGGAGCCTGCGCTCACCTGATCACTGCACCGCTCCACGACAGCACAAGCAGTGGTTTGGGCGGCTCATATCCAACCGCTAGGTAGTTGTCAGGCGACTGGTCAGCCAGTCGTCAGAAGTTGCAAGGGACGCTTCGGCGTCCCTTCTTTCTTGCCCCCGGCTTACTGCCCCGCGCATCCTTTCACCCTCTTTAACGTCTGGTGTGCCCTGCACGTTCATCGGTGAAACCGCGGGTTCATGGAGCGAGATAGAGGCGGACGGTAGAGTCCAGCGGCGTGCACCTCAAGGCCCTGACCCTCCGTGGGTTCAAGTCGTTCGCCTCGGCGACCACGCTCCGGTTCGAGCCGGGCATCACGTGCGTCGTCGGACCGAACGGCTCGGGCAAGTCCAACGTGGTGGACGCGCTCAGCTGGGTCATGGGTGAGCAGGGCGCCAAGTCGCTGCGCGGCGGCAAGATGGAGGACGTCATCTTCGCCGGCACGACCGGCCGTCCGCCACTTGGCCGAGCCGAGGTTTCGCTGACCATCGACAACTCGGACGGCGCACTGCCCATCGAGTACGCCGAGGTCACCATCACGCGGATCATGTTCCGCAACGGCGGCAGCGAGTACCAGATCAACGGCGACACGTGTCGCCTCCTCGACATCCAGGAACTGCTCTCCGACTCCGGCATCGGCCGCGAGATGCACGTCATCGTCGGCCAGGGCCAGCTCGACTCCGTCCTGCACGCCGACCCGATGGGCCGCCGCGCCTTCATCGAAGAGGCGGCCGGCGTCCTCAAGCACCGCAAGCGCAAGGAGAAGGCGCTCCGCAAGCTGGACGCCATGCAGGCCAACCTCGCGCGCGTGCAGGACCTGACCGACGAGCTGCGCCGACAGCTCAAGCCCCTGGGCCGCCAGGCGGCGGTGGCGCGCCGGGCCGCCGTCATCCAGGCGGATCTGCGCGACGCCCGCCTCCGCCTCCTCGCCGACGATCTCGTACGGCTCCGGCAGGCGCTCCAGACCGAGGTCGCCGACGAGGCCGCGCTGAAGGAGCGCAAGGAGGCCGCCGAGCAGGAGCTGAAGAAGGCGCTCCAGCGCGAAGGACTCCTGGAGGACGAGGTACGGCAGCTCACGCCGCGCCTGCAGCGGGCCCAGCAGACCTGGTACGAACTGTCCCAGCTCGCCGAGCGGGTGCGCGGCACGATCTCGCTGGCCGACGCACGCGTGAAGAGCGCGACCTCCGCGCCGCCGGAGGAACGGCGGGGCCGCGACCCCGAGGACATGGAGCGCGAGGCCGCCCGCATCCGCGAGCAGGAGGCCGAGCTCGAAGCGGCCCTGGAGGCGGCCGAGCGAGCCCTGGAGGACACGGTCGCGCACCGCGCGGAGCTGGAACGCGATCTCACGCAGGAAGAACGGCGCCTGAAGGACGTCGCCCGCGCCATCGCCGATCGCCGCGAGGGTCTCGCCCGGCTGAACGGGCAAGTTAACGCGGCCCGTTCCCGTGCGGCCTCCGCCCAGGCCGAGATCGACCGCCTGGCCGCCGCACGGGACGAGGCCCAGGAGCGGGCCTTCGCCGCCCAGGAGGAGTACGAGGCGCTGAAGGCCGAGGTCGACGGCCTGGACGCCGGCGACGCGGAACTCGCCGATCAGCACGAGGCCACCAAGCAGCAGCTCGCCGAGGCCGAGGCGGCCCTCACGGCAGCCCGCGAGGCGGCCACCGTGGCGGAACGGGGCCGCGCCGCGACGCAGGCCCGCCACGAGGCGCTGGCGCTCGGCCTGCGGCGAAAGGACGGCACGGGCGCGCTGCTGGGCGCGAGGGACCGCCTCGCCGGCCTGCTGGGCCCGGCGGCGGAGTTGCTGACGGTGACGCCGGGCCACGAGGTGGCACTGGCGGCGGCGTTCGGCGCGGCGGCGGACGCCCTGGCGGTCACCTCACCCTCGGCGGCGGCGGACGCCATCCGCATGCTGCGGAAGCAGGACGGCGGAAGGGCGTCACTCTTGCTCGCCGGGTCACCGGAGGCGCCGCAAAGGGGCGCGGGGCTGTATCAATCCGCGGCTCCGCCGCAGGGCGCGACCAGCGACGACGAGCTCGCGGACGGCACCCAACAACACGCGGCGGATCTGGTCCGCGGGCCTTCCGACCTCATGCCGGCAGTACGACGCCTCCTGCACGGCATCGTCGTCGTCGGCACGCTCGAAGACGCCGAAGACCTCGTCTACAACCACCCCCACCTCACCGCCGTGACCGCAGAAGGCGACCTCCTCGGCGCTCACTTCGCCCACGGCGGCTCCGCCGGCGCCCCCAGCCTCCTCGAAGTACAGGCTTCTGTGGACGAGGCCGCCGCCGAGCTGGAAGAGCTGGCAGTGCGGTGCGAGGAACTCGCGGAGGCCCAGCACGCGGCTGCCGAGCGGCGCAAGGAGTGCGCCGGGCTGGTCGAGGAGCTGGGGGAGCGGCGCCGGGCGGCCGACCGGGAGAAGTCGGCGGTCGCCCAGCAGCTCGGCCGGCTCGCAGGCCAGGCGAGGGGCGCGGCCGGCGAAGCGGAGCGCTCCGTCGCCGCCGCCGCGCGGGCGCAGGACTCGCTCGACAAGGCCCTCCAGGAGGCCGAGGAACTGGCCGAGCGGCTGGCCGTCGCCGAGGAGATGCCGGTCGAGGAGGAGCCCGACACGTCGGTACGGGACCGTCTGGCCGCCGACGGTGCCAACGCACGGCAGACCGAGATGGAGGCCCGGCTCCAGGTCCGTACGCACGAGGAGCGCGTCAAGGGGCTCGCCGGACGGGCCGACTCCCTCGACCGTGCCGCCCGCGCCGAACGCGAGGCACGCGCGCGTGCCGAGCAGCGGCGGGCCCGGCTGCGCCACGAGGCGGCCGTCGCGGAAGCCGTCGCCTCCGGTACCCGGCAGCTCCTGGCGCACGTCGAGGTCTCCCTCGCCCGCGCCGACGAGGAGCGCACCGCGGCCGAGGCCGCCAAGGCGCGCCGCGAGCAGGAGCTCACCGTCGCCCGGAACGAGGGCCGCGACCTCAAGGCCGAGCTCGACAAGCTGACCGACTCCGTCCACCGCGGCGAGGTCCTCGGCGCCGAGAAGCGGATGCGGATCGAGCAACTGGAGACCAAGGCGCTGGAGGAGCTGGGCGTGGAGCCCGCCGGGCTCGTCTCCGAGTACGGGCCCCACCAGCTCGTTCCGCCGTCCCTGGCCGCCGAGGGCGAGCAGCTCCCCGAGGACCCCGAGCATCCCCGCAACCAGCCCAAGCCCTTCGTCCGGGGCGAACAGGAGAAGCGGCTCAAGGCCGCCGAGCGCGCCTACCAGCAGCTCGGCAAGGTCAATCCGCTCGCGCTGGAGGAGTTCGCGGCGCTGGAGGAACGGCACAAGTTCCTCAGCGAGCAGCTGGAGGACCTGAAGAAGACCCGCGCCGACCTGCTGCAGGTGGTCAAGGAGGTCGACGAGCGCGTCGAGCAGGTCTTCACCGAGGCCTACCGGGACACCGCCCGGGAGTTCGAGGGCGTCTTCAGCCGGCTGTTCCCCGGTGGCGAGGGACGGCTGATCCTGACCGATCCCGACAACATGCTCACCACGGGTGTCGATGTCGAGGCGCGTCCGCCCGGCAAGAAGGTCAAGCGGCTGTCGCTGCTCTCGGGTGGTGAGCGTTCACTCACCGCCGTCGCGATGCTGGTCTCGATCTTCAAGGCCCGCCCGAGCCCGTTCTACGTCATGGACGAGGTCGAGGCCGCCCTCGACGACACCAACCTCCAGCGGCTGATCCGCATCATGCAGGAGCTGCAGGAGGCCTCGCAGCTGATCGTGATCACCCACCAGAAGCGCACGATGGAGGTCGCCGACGCGTTGTACGGCGTCTCCATGCAGGGTGACGGGGTGTCAAAGGTCATCAGCCAGCGACTGCGTTGACGCCGGTCACTGCCGACCTTCGGGCGCGATCAACTTTCGCCTCCACCTAGCCTCCGCCATTGCCTTCACCTTCACTTCAAGAAGTGAACACAATTCACTTGCTCGCGTCTCCAAGGTCACAGCTTCCTGGGTATTGACTTCGATACTTGAAGGCATAGTCTCTGCAACGTTGCTTTTAACTTCAGGTATCACTACTTGGAGCGGCTGACCCCCCACCCGGCAGCGTTGCCGGCGCCCGAGGAGTACACGTGACCAGCACAGCGCAGGCATCCACGGCAGGAGCGAGGACGGCGCACCCCGAACATCTCGGGCACGTCGTCTTCATCACCGCGGCGGCCGCCATGGGCGGCTTCCTGTTCGGCTACGACAGCTCCGTCATCAACGGAGCCAACGGCGGCATCCAGGCCCGGTTCGACCTCAGCTCCGGCGTCACCGGCACCGTCGCCGCCAGTGCCCTGCTCGGCAGCGCCCTCGGCGCCGCAATCGCCGGCCGCATAGCCGACCGCATCGGCCGCATCCGCGTCATGCAGATCGCGGCGGTGCTGTTCGCTGTGAGCGCCGTCGGCTCCGGCCTCCCGTTCGCCGCGTGGGACCTCGCCGCCTGGCGTGTCCTCGGCGGCATCGCCATCGGTATGGCTTCGGTCATCGGCCCCGCCTACATCGCCGAGGTCGCCCCGCCCGCGTACCGAGGCAGGCTCGCCTCCTTCCAGCAGGCCGCCATCGTCATCGGCATCGCCGTCTCGCAGCTCGTCAACTGGGCCATCCTCAACATGGCCGACGGCGAGGAGCGCGGGACCGTCGCGGGCCTGGAGGCCTGGCAGTGGATGCTCGGCGTGATGCTCGTGCCCGCCATCGTCTACGGTCTGCTGTCGTTCGCCATCCCCGAGTCCCCGCGCTACCTGATCAGCGTCGGCCGTACCGAGGACGCGAAGAAGGTGCTCGCCGACGTCGAGGGCGGCGTGGACCTGGACGGCCGCGTCACCGAGATCGAGCAGGCCATGAAGAGCGACCACAAGTCGACGTTCAAGGACCTGCTGGGCGGCCGGGCCGGCCTGCTGCCGATCGTGTGGATCGGTATCGGCCTCTCCGTCTTCCAGCAGCTGGTCGGCATCAACGTCATCTTCTACTACTCGAACCTGCTGTGGCAGTCGGTGGGCGTCGACCCGTCGAGCTCGTTCTTCTACTCGTTCGAGACCTCGATCATCAACATCATCGGCACCGTGATCGCGATGATCTTCGTCGACCGCATCGGCCGCAAGCCGCTGGCCCTCATCGGCTCCGTCGGCATGGGTATCTCCCTCGCGGCGGCAGCCTGGGCCTTCTCCTTCCAGAACGGCAGCGATCCGCTGCCGACCGCGCAGGGCTACGTCGCGCTGATCGCCGCCAATGCCTTCGTCCTCTTCTTCGCCCTGTCCTGGGGCGTGGTCGTCTGGGTCATGCTCGGCGAGGTCTTCCCGAACAAGATCCGTGCCGCCGCCCTCGGTGTGGCCGCCTCGGCCCAGTGGATCGCCAACTGGGTGATCACGATCACCTTCCCGGACCTGTCGGACTGGAACCTGTCGCTCACCTACGTCATGTACGCGGTGTTCGCCTTCCTCTCCATCCCCTTCATTCTCAAGTTCGTGCCCGAGACCAAGGGCAAGAAGCTGGAGGAGATGGGCTGAGCCTCCAAGGCTCCCCGGACTCGGGGGGAAGGGCCCAATCCCCGCTGCCCCTCTCCCCGTAACCCCGCCGCCGCCCCGGCTCGGCCACTGCCCGAGCCGGGGCGGCGGTGTCGTGTGCGAGGGGACACGACACCGCAGACGACGGGATCAGTCACCGAGCCCCGGCAGCACCCGCTCGCAGAACAACCGCAGGCTCCGCCACCCCTCCTCCACCGGCATCCCGCCGGACAAGGGGTGCAGTACGTAGTTGGCGTGGCCCAGCGCCACGCACTCCTCCGGCGTCACGATCCGGTACACGCCCTCCGCGCGCAGTTCCTCCACCGTCGAGGCCCCCGACTTCACCGCCGACCGGATGTCGCCGGACTGCCAGGAGGCGTACGTCCGTGCCTCGTGCAGGAAGTGCCTCCCGTACTGCGCCCACGCCCGGTCGGGATCCTCGGCCACGTGCAGCAGCGGCGTCTCGGCGGCCGGCATCATGGTCCAGCCCTCGGTGCCGTACTCGACGAGCCGCTCCTTGTAGTACGCCTCCAGCTCCGGCAGATGCGCGCTGGGGAAGAACGGCAGGCCGAGCCGGGCGGCCCGGCGGGCGGCCGCCTTCGAGGAGCCGCCGACCAGCAGGAGGGGGTGCGGATCGGTGTACGGGCGCGGCGTGACCCGTACCGTACGGCCCCGGTACTCGAAGGGCTCGCCGGTCCAGGCCTTCAGCAGTGTCTCCAGCAGTTCGTCCTGGAGCCTTCCGCGCCGCTTCCAGTCCACGTCGAACAGGGCGTACTCCTCGGGCCGGTACCCGATCCCGGCGACCGTCACCAGCCGGCCGCCGCTCAGCAGATCCAGTACGGCGATCTCCTCGGCGAGCCGCAGCGGGTCGTGCAGGGGGCCGATGATCGCCGAGACCGTGACGGCGAGGCGGCGCGTCGCGCCGAAGACCGCGGCCGCGAAGGCGAACGGGGACGGCAGCCAGTTGTTGTCGGCGCCGTGGTGCTCCTCGGTCTGCACGGTGGTGATGCCGTGCTCGTCGGCGTACGCGGCCATCTCGAGGGCCGCCCGGTAGCGGGCGGCGAGTGAGGCGGGGGTCGCGTCGGGCTCGACGAGGTTGAAGCGTACGACCGTGACGGGCATGGGGGTCCCCCTTCACCGGGCGGGTGTGAAGGCGGACGTTAGCTGACGGTGTGTCAGACATCCAGAGCGGTGTCGCCGGGCTCCATGGCCGATACTGGACGGGTTATGGACATCGTCATCCTTGCTGTAGTCATCGCCGTGGTCGTGCTCGGCGCGCTCGGCGGGCTCATCATCGGCAGCAGGCGCAAGAAGCAGCTGCCCCCGCCGCCGCCCGCCGCCCCCGACATCACCGCCCCTCCGGCCGAGCCGCACGTCGGCGACGAGGCCGAGACACCGCGCGACGAAGAGCGCCGGACCATAGAGGAGGTGGATCTTCCCGACGGCTCGACCGGGGTCGCCGTCGAGGAACCGCCCGTCGTCGAAGAGCCCCCGCCGATCGAGATCGAGGTACCGGAGCCCACCGCCGGCCGCCTGATCCGGCTGCGCGCCCGGCTCTCCCGCTCCCAGACCGCCCTCGGCAAGGGACTGCTCACGCTTCTGTCGCGCGAGCACCTCGACGAGGACACCTGGGAGGAGATCGAGGACACGCTGCTCACCGCCGACGTCGGTGTGCAGCCCACCCAGGAGCTCGTCGACGGGCTGCGTGAACGCGTGAAGGTGCTCGGCACCCGCACCCCCGACGAGCTGCGCGGCCTGCTGCGCGAGGAGCTGCTCAAGCTGATCGGCACGGACATGGACCGTGTGGTCAAGACCGAGCCGGAAACCAGCAAGCCCGGCATCGTGATGGTCGTCGGCGTCAACGGCACCGGCAAGACCACCACCACCGGCAAGCTCGCCCGCGTCCTCGTGGCCGACGGCCGCAGCGTCGTGCTGGGCGCCGCCGACACCTTCCGTGCCGCCGCCGCGGACCAGCTGCAGACCTGGGGCGAGCGGGTCGGCGCCTACACCGTGCGCGGGCCGGAGGGCGGCGACCCCGCCTCCGTCGCCTTCGACGCGGTGAAGGAGGGCAAGGAGATGGGGTCGGACGTCGTCCTCATCGACACCGCCGGGCGCCTGCACACCAAGACCGGCCTCATGGACGAGCTCGGCAAGGTCAAGCGGGTCGTCGAGAAGCACGCGCCGCTCGACGAGGTGCTGCTCGTGCTGGACGCGACGACGGGGCAGAACGGCCTGGTCCAGGCCCGTGTCTTCGCCGAGGTCGTCGACATCACCGGCATCGTGCTCACCAAGCTGGACGGCACGGCCAAGGGCGGCATCGTGATCGCGGTCCAGCGCGAGCTGGGCGTGCCGGTGAAGCTGGTCGGACTCGGCGAGGGCGCCGACGACCTGGCGCCGTTCGAGCCGGAGGCGTTCGTGGATGCCCTTATCGGAGAGTGACCTACGAGATTCGTACCTGCTCGAATCGAAGAAGCGCCCGCCTCCCAAGGTGCAGTTGGGGGACGGGCGCTTCGCTGTGTACGAGTGTGACGGTTGTGCCCGTTGGTACGTGCTAGGCCCGCGACCGATGTGCCACGTAGGCCAGGGTCCCGAGCAGCAGTCGCGCGGCGGGTGGCTTCGTGGTCGTGTCCAGCTGGGGCGCCCGCAGCCAGCGCACCGGTCCCAGTCCGCCCCGGTCGGACGGCGGGGCCGTGATGGACGTGCCGGGGCCGAGGCCGCGCAGGTCGAGGTGGGTCGGGTCGTCCCAGCCCATGCGGTAGAGGAGCTCGGGGAGCTCGGCGGCGGCGCCCGGGGCGACGAGGAACTGGGCGCGGCCCTCGGGCGTGGCGGTGACCGGGCCGAGGGGGAGACCCATCCGCTCGAGTCGGGCCAACGCTCGGCGTCCGGCCGGCTCGGCCACCTCGATCACGTCGAACGCCCGGCCGACCGGCAGCATCACCGAGGCACCCGGGAACTCCGACCACGCCTTGGCGACCTCGTCGAGCGTGGCCCCGGCCGGGATCTGCGGTGCGAAGTCGAGGGGGTGTGCGCCGGGTGCGCCGCAGTCGGAGCGGCCGCACGAGCAGGCGCCTGCGGCGGCTCGCGCGCCGGGCGCCACGTCCCAGCCCCACAGCCCGGTGAACTCGGCGACGGCGGTGCACTCCGAGGCGCGGCCGCGTCGACGCGTGCCGGACCGGATCTCCCGGATGCCGCCGATCGTGAAGCCCATGCCCCCTCCAACGGGTCCAGCGCGCCGGTGGTTACGGCGCGAAACCGGAACGTGACCCTATGTGTTCCTGGGGAGCCGGTTACCCTCCGGCGCCGTTCGGTTCACACGGCGCTTGGAAGCATCCAGGGTTGTGGACTCGGCGACGCGCGCCTCGGGGTGCTTCGCTCCGCCCACTTCCGGCCGTCCTATGTCAAGTGAATCGCGTGGCGGCGTACGTTAGTTCATTCGAAGGGGTGGCGAATGGTGGCGTTTCCCGGATCGCCATGGCTGGAGGCGTGATCGTAGGATTACCGTGTGTGCACGGGACCTCGGGGCACATGCACTTGTGGGTATGCCGGGGGCAAGTCGGCTTTCCGTTCGAAGGGTGACAACTGCCGGACGGGAGACCGTATTTACCGGCATTCTGATAGGGCTTGGCGCACTCGGTGACAAGTGGTCCAAGGGATGGGGGCGTTCCAGTGAGCGGCAACAGCGGAAGCGGTACGAGCGCCGGTGGCGCAGCGCACGCTGCCAAGAGCCCGAACGAGCTGCTCGCGTCCTGGTTCGTGCGCAGCGGCTGGTCGAAGGGCGAACTGGCCCGCCAAGTGAACCGCCGCGCACGCCAGTTGGGTGCCAACCACATCTCGACCGACACCTCGCGGGTACGCCGCTGGCTCGACGGTGAGAACCCCCGCGAGCCGATCCCGCGGATCCTGTCCGAGCTGTTCTCGGAGCGGTTCGGCTGCGTCGTCTCCGTCGAGGACCTCGGCCTGCGCGCCGCCCGCCAGTCACCCTCCGTGTCCGGAGTCGACCTGCCCTGGACGGGTCCGCAGACGGTGGCCCTGCTCAGCGAGTTCTCGCGCAGCGACCTGATGCTGGCGCGGCGCGGCTTCCTCGGGAGCTCGCTGGCCCTGGCTGCGGGCCCGGCTCTCATCGAGCCGATGCAGCGCTGGCTGGTCCCCGCGCCGTCCGCCCCGCGCCAGGAGTCCCGGCCCGTCCCGTCCTCCCGCGCGCGTGGCCGGCTGTCCAAGCCCGAGCTGGACCTGCTGGAGTCCACCACCGTGATGTTCCGGCAGTGGGACGCCCAGTGCGGCGGCGGCCTGCGCCGCAAGGCGGTCGTGGGGCAGCTGCACGAGGTGACCGACCTGCTCCAGGAGCCCCAGCCCGAGGCCACCACCAGGAAGCTGTTCAAGGTCGCCGCCGAGCTGGCGGAGCTGGCCGGCTGGATGTCGTACGACGTGGGGCTCCAGCCCACCGCCCAGAAGTACTTCGTCCTCGCGCTGCACGCCGCCAAGGAGGCCGGTGACCGGCCGCTCGGCTCGTACATCCTGTCCAGCATGAGCCGCCAGATGATCCACCTCGGCCGGCCCGACGACGCCCTGGAGCTGATCCACCTCGCGCAGTACG
This sequence comes from Streptomyces sp. NPDC055013, assembly GCF_053608645.1. NCBI lineage: Bacteria > Bacillati > Actinomycetota > Actinomycetes > Kitasatosporales > Streptomycetaceae > Streptomyces > Streptomyces sp. NPDC055013. The sequence continues at coordinate 185,377 of NZ_JBSGVW010000011.1, read as the reverse complement.
GCAGCCGGGACTGCGCGAGCCCGCGCACCCAGTCGATGCTGTATGCGATGGAGGCCCGCGCCTACGCCAACATGGGCCAGCCCGGCAAGTGCAAGCGGGCGGTCCGGATGGCCGAGGACACTTTTTCCGAGTCCGACGAGTGGGACGAGCCGGACCCCGACTGGATCCGCTTCTTCTCCGAGGCCGAGCTCTACGGCGAGAACTCCCACTCCTACCGCGACCTCGCCTATGTCGCCGGCCGCAGCCCGACGTACGCCTCGCTGGCCGAGCCGGTCATGCAGCAGGCCGTGGACCTGTTCGCGAAGGACGGCGAGCACCAGCGGTCGTATGCGCTGAACCTCATCGGCATGGCCACGGTGCATCTGCTGCGCCGCGAGCCCGGGCAGAGCGCGGTGTACGCCGAGCACGCCATGCAGGTCGCCAAAAAGGTGCGCTCCGAGCGCGTCAACACTCGTATTCGAAAGACGGTGGACACGGCCGTGCGCGACTTCGGGGATCTCGCCGAGGTCGTGGACCTGACGGACAAGCTCGCCGTGGAGCTGCCGGAGACCGCGGAAGCGGTCTGACGACCGCGGGCGAATCCCGCGAAACCCCAGAACCCCGGCCGCGGCCGGCCCTCCCGAACTGCCCGACTCGGCTCCCCCATGCCAGGTCATCGGAAGGCCGCCCGCGGCCGGTCCTGCGTACCTTCAGTGAAGGTTGCGCCACGATAACGATCCGACAGCCGGAGATCAGGCAGTTCATCGACGCGTAACACGCAAGGCGCCTTCGTCACGGCGGCGAAACAACGAGGGGCTTCGACCGAAACCGCGCTGCGCCAATCTCATGGCGCATAACCGGCCCACCCCTCAATCCGCTCAGGCTTCGCCCGCACGGGGCCGTACCAATGACGAGGAGACGCCGATGGCCCCAGCCATCACGCTTGCCGCAGAGACGGAGCTCTCTGCCGCGAACACAGGTTTCATGCTCATCTGTTCCGCCCTGGTGATGCTCATGACCCCGGGCCTGGCCTTCTTCTACGGAGGCATGGTCCGCGTCAAAAGCACCCTGAACATGCTGATGATGAGCTTCATCAGCCTGGGAATCGTCACCATCCTGTGGGTGCTGTACGGCTTCTCCATGGCGTTCGGCACCGACTCCGGCAGCCTCATCGGCTGGAACTCGGACTGGGTCGGCCTCAGCAACATCGGCCTGACGCAGCTGTGGGACGGATACACCATCCCGATCTTCGTCTTCCTGGTCTTCCAGCTGATGTTCGCGATCATCACGCCGGCCCTGATCAGCGGCGCACTGGCCGACCGCGTGAAATTCACCGCGTGGGCGCTGTTCGTCGCCCTGTGGGCCACGGTCGTCTACTTCCCGGTCGCGCACTGGGTCTGGGGTGCCGGCGGCTGGGCCTTCGAGCTCGGTGTGATCGACTTCGCCGGTGGTACGGCGGTCCACATCAACGCGGGTGCCGCGGCGCTCGGCGTGATCCTCGTCATCGGCAAGCGCGTCGGCTTCAAGAAGGACCCGATGCGTCCGCACAGCCTCCCGCTGGTCATGCTCGGCGCCGGTCTGCTGTGGTTCGGCTGGTTCGGCTTCAACGCGGGCTCGTGGCTCGGCAACGACGACGGCGTCGGCGCGCTGATGTTCGTCAACACGCAGGTCGCCACTGCCGCCGCCATGCTGGCCTGGCTCATCTACGAGAAGATCCGCCACGGCGCGTTCACCACGCTGGGCGCCGCCTCCGGCGCGGTCGCCGGTCTGGTCGCCATCACTCCCGCCGGTGGCGCGGTCAGCCCGCTCGGCGCGATCGCCGTCGGCGCCATCGCCGGTCTGCTGTGCGCCATGGCCGTGGGCCTGAAGTACAAGCTCGGCTACGACGACTCGCTCGACGTCGTCGGTGTCCACCTGGTCGGCGGTGTCGTCGGCTCCCTGCTGGTCGGCCTCTTCGCCAGCGGCAAGGGCCAGTCCACGGTCGAGGGCCTCTTCTACGGCGGTGGCCTGACCCAGTTCTGGAAGCAGTGCGCCGGTGTCTTCGCAGTCCTGGCCTACTCGCTGATCGTCTCCGCGCTCCTCGCCTTCATCCTCGACAAGACCATCGGAATGCGGGTCCCCGAGGACGACGAGGTCGCCGGCATCGACCAGGCCGAGCACGCCGAGACCGCATACGACTTCAGTGGCGCCGGTGGCGGTGCCGCCCGTACCGCCGCCGGCCCGGCACCGGTCGCCGCGGCCGCGAGCAAGAAGGTGGACGCATGAAGCTCATCACCGCCGTCGTCAAGCCCCACCGGCTCGACGAGATCAAGGAAGCCCTCCAGGCCTTCGGCGTGCACGGCCTGACGGTCACCGAGGCCAGCGGCTACGGTCGTCAGCGGGGCCACACCGAGGTCTACCGCGGTGCCGAGTACACCGTCGACCTGGTCCCGAAGATCCGAATCGAGGTCCTGGCCGAGGACGACGACGCCGAGCAGCTGATCGACGTCATCGTCAAGGCCGCCCGCACCGGCAAGATCGGTGACGGCAAGGTCTGGTCCCTCCCGGTCGAGACGGCCGTACGGGTCCGCACCGGCGAGCGCGGCCCGGACGCGCTCTGAAGCAGGGCAACAGAACAGGAGTCGCTGGGTGACGGGTACGGACGTTCGTAAGGATGCAGAGGACTCGGGACCCAGCGGCTATGCGGCGGCCCGGCTGCGCCTCCTCACCGAGGGGGCGCGGTCCGGGCCGCCGCGCCGTACCGCCCTCGCCGAACTGACCGACGACTGGCTGACCGGCCTGTTCGCCGCCGGCGCCGAGGGGCTGCGCGGGGTCTCCCTGATCGCCGTCGGCGGATACGGCCGCGGCGAGCTGTCCCCGCGCAGCGACCTGGACCTGCTCCTGCTGCACGACGGCGGCGACAGCACGGCGGTGGCCGCGCTGGCCGACCGCATCTGGTACCCGGTCTGGGACCTCGGCCTCGCCCTCGACCACTCCGTGCGCACCCCCGCCGAGGCCCGCAAGACGGCCGGCGAGGACCTCAAGGTCCAGCTGGGCCTGCTGGACGCCCGGCACATCGCGGGCGACCTGGGACTCACGGCCGGGCTGCGGACGGCGGTCCTGGCCGACTGGCGCAACCAGGCGCCCAGGCGGCTGCCCGAACTCCAGGAGCTGTCCGCCGAGCGCGCCGAGCGGCAGGGCGAGTTGCAGTACCTCCTGGAACCCGACCTCAAGGAAGCCCGCGGTGGCCTGCGGGACGCCACGATCCTGCGCGCCGTCGCCGCCTCCTGGCTGGCCGACGCCCCGCGCGAGGGCCTCGACGACGCCCGGCGCCGACTGCTCGACGTGCGGGACGCCCTGCACCTGACCACCGGGCGCGCGACCGACCGGCTCGCACTGCAGGAGCAGGACCAGGTCGCCGCCGAGCTCGGCCTGCTCGACGCCGACACGCTGCTGCGGCAGGTGTACGAGGCGGCGCGGGTCATCTCGTATGCGAGTGATGTCACGTGGCGTGAAGTGGGACGCGTACTGCGCTCTCGCGCCGTGCGGCCCCGTCTGCGCGCCATGCTGGGTGGTGGGAAGCCGACCACCGAGCGCTCCCCGCTGGCCGAGGGCGTGGTCGAGCAGGACGGGGAGGTGGTGCTCGCCCGCGCCGCGCGCCCCGAACGCGACCCCGTGCTTCCGCTGCGCGCCGCGGCCGCCGCCGCGCAGGCCGGACTCCCGCTCTCCCTGCACGCCGTTCGGCGCATGGCTGCCACCGTCCGCCCGCTGCCCACGCCCTGGCCCGCCGAGGCGCGCGAGCAGCTGGTCACCCTGCTCGGCTCCGGCAGCCCCACCGTCGACGTCTGGGAGGCGCTGGAGGCCGAGGGGCTGATCACCCGCCTGCTGCCCGACTGGGAGCGGGTCCGCTGCCGTCCGCAGCGCAACGCCGTGCACATCTGGACCGTCGACCGGCATCTGATCGAGACGGCCGTGCGCGCCTCCGAGTTCACCCGCCGCGTCCACCGCCCCGACCTCCTCCTGGTCGCCGCGCTGCTGCACGACATCGGCAAGGGCTGGCCCGGCGACCACTCGGTGGCCGGCGAGATCATCGCCAGGGACGTGGCCGGGCGCATCGGCTTCGACCGCGACGACGTGACCGTGCTCGCCACCCTCGTACGCCATCACCTGCTCCTCGTGGACACGGCCACCCGGCGCGACCTGGAGGACCCGGCCACCGTGCGCTCGGTCGCCGAGGCCGTCGGCTCGCAGGGCACGCTGGAGCTGCTGCACGCCCTGACCGAGGCGGACGCCCTGGCCACCGGTCCGGCGGCGTGGTCGTCGTGGCGCGGCTCCCTGGTCGCCGACCTGGTGAAACGGGTCGCGGCCGTACTCGCCGGGGACGACCCCGACGAGCCCGAGGCCGCCGCGCCGACCGCCGAGCAGGAGCGGCTCGCCCTGGAGGCGATCGCCACCGGCAGCCCGGTGCTGGGGCTGCGCGCCCAGACCGAGCCGCCGATCGAGGAGCAGCCTGCTGGCGACCCCGAGCCGCTCGGCGTGGAGCTCCTCATCGCCGTACCGGACCAGCCGGGCGTGCTGCCGGCCGTGGCGGGCGTTCTGGCGATGCACCGACTGACCGTCCGCACCGCGGAACTGCGCGCCCTGGATCTCCCGGACGGCGTCGACGGCTCCGTCCTGCTGCTGAACTGGCGGGTCGCCGCCGAGTACGGCTCCCTGCCGCAGGCCGCCCGGCTGCGCGCCGACCTCGTACGCGCCCTGGACGGCTCACTGGACATCGCGGGCCGTCTGGCCGAGCGGGACGCGGCGTATCCGCGCCGCCGGGGCGTGGTGGCGCCGCCACCGAGGGTGTCCGTCCATCCGGCCGCCTCCCGGCTGGCCACGGTGATCGAGGTACGGGCCCAGGACGCTCCCGGGCTGCTGTTCCGGATCGGCCGGGCGCTGGAGGACGCGAGCGTGCGGGTGCGCAGCGCCCATGTCAGCACCCTGGGCGCCAACGCCGTCGACGCGTTCTATGTCACAGGGCCGGAGGGGGCTCCGCTGCCCAGGGAAGAGGCGGCATCCGTGGCCCGCAAGCTGGAGGAGACACTGCGGGGCTGAACGGGGGATCCCGGCAACCTGTGCCGCCGGGATACCCTGGAGGGCGATTGCCAGCCGCCACCGACCCCGAGGACCGCGAGCGCCGTGTTCGATACTCTTTCCGATCGCCTCTCAGCGACTTTCAAGAACCTGCGCGGCAAGGGACGGCTCTCCGAGGCGGACATCGACGCGACCGCGCGCGAGATCCGCATCGCCCTCCTCGAAGCGGACGTGGCGCTGCCCGTCGTCCGCACGTTCATCAAGAACGTCAAGGAGCGTGCCCTCGGCGCCGAGGTCTCCAAGGCGCTGAACCCGGCCCAGCAGGTCCTGAAGATCGTCAACGACGAGCTCGTCACGATCCTCGGCGGGGAGACCCGCCGCCTGCGGTTCGCCAAGCAGCCGCCCACCGTGATCATGCTGGCCGGTCTGCAGGGTGCCGGTAAGACCACCCTCGCGGGCAAGCTCGGCCGCTGGCTGAAGGAGCAGGGCCACTCGCCGCTGCTGGTGGCCTGTGACCTCCAGCGCCCGAACGCCGTGAACCAGCTGAGCGTCGTCGCCGAGCGCGCCGGCATCGCGGTCTACGCGCCCGAGCCGGGCAATGGCGTGGGTGACCCGGTCAAGGTCGCCAAGGACTCCATCGAGCACGCCAAGGCCAAGGTCCACGACATCGTGATCGTGGACACCGCCGGCCGCCTGGGCATCGACCAGGAGATGATGCAGCAGGCCGCCGACATCAGGGACGCGGTCTCGCCGGACGAGATCCTGTTCGTCGTCGACGCGATGATCGGCCAGGACGCGGTCAACACCGCCGAGGCCTTCCGCGACGGCGTCGGCTTCGACGGCGTGGTGCTCTCCAAGCTCGACGGTGACGCCCGCGGTGGCGCCGCCCTGTCGATCCGGCAGATCACCGGCAAGCCGATCATGTTCGCGTCGAACGGCGAGAAGCTCGACGAGTTCGACGCCTTCCACCCGGACCGGATGGCCTCCCGCATCCTCGACATGGGTGACCTGCTCACCCTGATCGAGCAGGCGGAGAAGACGTTCGACCAGGCCGAAGCCCAGAAGATGGCCGAGAAGCTGGCCTCCAAGAAGGGCCAGGACTTCACCCTCGACGACTTCCTGGCCCAGATGGAGCAGGTCAGGAAGATGGGCTCCATCTCCAAGCTGCTCGGCATGCTCCCGGGCATGGGCCAGATCAAGGACCAGATCAACAACCTCGACGAGCGGGACGTCGACCGCACGGCCGCGATCATCAAGTCGATGACCCCGGCCGAGCGCCAGGAGCCGACGATCATCAACGGCTCGCGGCGCGCCCGTATCGCCCGCGGTTCCGGTGTCGAGGTCGGCGCCGTCAAGAACCTCGTCGAGCGGTTCTTCGAGGCCCGCAAGATGATGTCCCGCATGGCGCAGGGCGGCGGCATGCCGGGTATGCCGGGGATGCCGGGCATGGGTGGCGGTCCCGGCCGGACGAAGAAGCAGCCGAAGAAGGCCAAGGGCAAGCAGCGCTCCGGCAACCCGATGAAGCGCAAGCAGCAGGAGCAGGAGGAGGCCGCCCGCCGGGCCGCCGCCGCTGAGGGCGGCGCCTTCGGGCTGCCGGGCCAGCAGGCCGGGCAGGACTTCGAGCTGCCGGACGAGTTCAAGAAGTTCATGGGCTGACGGTTCGTTTCGTACGGCTGACTCGTCCCGTACGGCCATCCCGTCTCCTGCGTCACTGGGGGCGCCCCCTCGCTCTGGGGGGCGCCCCCAGCGCATGCCACGGCTCGGTATCTGCCGTAACGTCCAGATATGAGCAATGCCGCGCCGCCGCGCAAGGCTCCTGACCAGCCGTGGCGCTCCGAGGGCACGCCGGACGAGCCGCCCGGGCGCCCCCGCGGTCGACGGATGCGCGGTCGCTGGTGGGGTCTGCTCCTCACCGCGGTGATCGTCTTCCTGCTCGCCTATGTGGGGCTGACCTATCTCGACCGGGGCAACGAACCGACCATCTCGTACACGGAGTTCAGCAGGCAGGTCGACGCCGGCAACGTCTCCAAGATCTACTCCAAGGGCGACGCGATCCAGGGCGAACTCAAGAGCGCCCGGGACAACCCCGACGGCGACGGCGACTACACCAAGTTCAAGACCCAGCGCCCGGCCTTCGCGGACGACGAGCTCTGGCAGGACCTGAGCAGCCGCGATGTGACGGTGACCGCCGAGCCGGTCGTGCGGGAGCGCGGCGTCCTGTCCAACCTGCTGTTCTCCCTGATCCCGATCGTGCTGCTGCTCGCCGTCTGGATCTTCGTCGCCCGGCGGATGGGCGCCGGCCTCGGCGGCGCGGGCGGCATGCTCGGCCGCAAGGCGCCCCCGAAACCGGTGGAGCTCCAGCCGGGCACGGAGCGCACGACCTTCGCCGACGTCGCCGGCATCGACGAGGTCAAGGGCGAGCTGGACGATGTCGTCGACTTCCTGGAGCATCCCGACGCCTACCGCAGGATGGGCGCGAAGATGCCGCGCGGCGTGCTGCTGGCCGGCCCGCCAGGAACCGGCAAGACCCTGCTGGCCCGCGCGGTGGCGGGCGAGGCGGGCGTGCCGTTCTTCTCCGCCTCCGCCTCCGAGTTCATCGAGATGATCGTGGGTGTCGGCGCCTCCCGCGTCCGGGAACTGTTCGCCGAGGCCCGCAAGGTGGCACCGTCGATCATCTTCATCGACGAGATCGACACCATCGGACGGATGCGCGGCGGCGGCGCGTCGGTGAGCGGCCACGACGAGCGCGAGCAGACGCTGAACCAGATCCTCACGGAGATGGACGGCTTCTCCGGCTCCGAGGGCGTGATCGTCATCGCGGCGACGAACCGCGCCGACATCCTGGACCCGGCGCTGACCCGGCCCGGCCGCTTCGACCGGGTCGTCAACGTCGCACCGCCGGACCGCGGGGGACGCGAGGCCATCTTGCGCATCCACACCCGCGAGATCCCGCTCGCCAAGGACGTGGACCTGACCCAGCTGGCCCGCACCACCCCGGGCATGACGGGCGCGGATCTGGCCAACCTCGCCAACGAGGCCGCCCTCCTCGCCGTCAAGCGCAAGCAGGACCGGGTGACCCAGCCGGACCTGTCCGAGGCCCTGGAGAAGGTGCAACTGGGCGCCGAGCGCACCCTGGTGATGCCTGAGGAGGACCGCCGGCGCACCGCGTACCACGAGAGCGGACACGCCCTCCTCGGCATGCTGCAGCCGGGTGCCGACCCCGTCCGCAAGATCACCATCGTGCCCCGCGGCCGGGCGCTCGGGGTGACGATGTCGACCCCCGAGGTGGAGCGGTACGCGCACTCGGAGGGCTACCTGCGCGGGCGGATCATCGGTGCCCTGGGCGGCATGGCGGCGGAACAGGTGGTCTACGAGGTCGTCACCACAGGTGCGGAGAACGACCTCGAACAGGTCAGCAACATCGCGCGCGCCATGGTCGCCCGCTGGGGCATGAGCGAGCGCGTGGGCCGGCTGTCCGCCCTGCCCAGCGACGCCCAGCAGGCGTACGGGCTCGCGGCGGCCCCGCAGACCCTCGACGTGATCGACGCCGAGATGCGCCGGATCGTCGACGAGTGCTACGAGGAGGCCTGCCGCAAACTCCGGGACCACCGCGGGCAGTTGAACGCCCTGGCCGAGGCGCTGCTGGAGAACGAGACGCTGGAGGAGGCCGAGGCGTACCGGATCGCCGGGATCACGCGGCTGAAGAAGGACGACGCCCAGTAGGGCTCAGGGCACGCGGGCGATCAGATACCGGAACACGTTCGGCATCCATACCGTGCCGTCCTGCCGCAGGTGCGGATGCAGCGCCTCCGTCACCTCCTTGTCCACCTGGGCCTGGTCGGTCGCCGCGATCGCCGCGTCGAACAGCCCCGTCGACAGCAGCCCCCGTACGGCACTGTCGACGTCCGCGTACCCGAACGGGCAGGCCACCCGCCCGGAACCGTCGGGCCTGAGGCCCGCGCGCTGGGCGACCTCCTCCAGGTCGTCGCGCAGGGCGGGGCGCCAACTGCCCGTACTGCGCAGGGGATCGGCCAGCTTGGTGGCCACCCGCAGCACGGACGACGTGGCGCAGCGCTCCGGCGGACCCCAGCCGGCGAGCACCACGGGCGCCCCCCGCTCGGCGAGCGGCGTCACGGCCGCGAGCGCCTCACCGAGCCCTTCCGAGTCACCCGCCAGGCACCCGATGGGCTCGAACGCGGTCACCAGGGTGTACGCGGGCGTCCGCGCGTCGGCCGCGGCGACCAGATCGCCGGGCGTGCCGTCCACGAGCCGTGCCTCGCCATGCGCGCGCGTGCCCGACGCCTCGGGCAGCAACCGCTGCCGCGCGAGGGCCAGCCGTTCGTGGGAGGAGGACTCGACACCGGTGACGGCCGCGCCTCTGGACGCCGCCATCAGCAGGGCGAGGCCGCTGCCGCAGCCCAGACCCAGCAGCCGGGTGCCGGCGCCCACTTCCACTCGCTCGTAGACGGCCTCGTAGAGCGGAACCAGCATCCGCTCCTGGATCTCGGACCAGTCACGCGCGCGTGCACTCGGGTTCACGCGGGGCGTCGCGCCCGCATGAGGTGGGTGCTGCCGCACGAGCGTAGGTGTCATCTAAAGCGCCCCAATCGCCGTGAGTTGCCGCTGTACCTGATTCCGTGGCCCCCGTGACATGCGCTCACATCCCCCCGTATGCCAGGAAACTCCGCACCCGTCGTTGCGTCCAGGGGTCGCGGAGCCCGGCTTGTGAGATCCCTGCGTTCGTGGCCAAAATTCACATTCCGGCAACGTGGACCCGTACCATCGCGCCATGGCAAAGGCACCCGTACTCACGCCACGGGCGGACGACTTCCCGCGCTGGTACCAGGATCTGATCGCCAAGGCGGAGCTGGCCGACAACGGCCCGGTGCGCGGCACGATGGTCATCCGGCCGTACGGGTACGGGCTGTGGGAGCGGATGCAGGCCGAGATGGACTCCCGGATCAAGGAGACGGGCACGCAGAACGCGTACTTCCCGCTCCTCATCCCGCAGTCGTATCTCACGCGCGAGGCGGACCACGTCGAGGGCTTCGCGCCGGAGCTCGCGGTCGTCACGCACGGCGGCGGCAAGGAGCTCGAGGAGCCGGCGGTCGTCCGCCCCACCTCCGAGATGATCATCAACGACTACTTCTCGAAGTGGGTGCAGAGCTACCGCGACCTGCCCCTGCTGATCAACCAGTGGGCGAACGTGGTCCGTTGGGAACTCAGGCCGCGCCTCTTCCTGCGCACGACCGAGTTCCTGTGGCAGGAGGGCCACACCGCGCACGCCGGCTACGAGGACGCCCGCGACTTCGCCGCGCACATCCACCGCGCGGTCTACGAGGACTTCATGGTGAACGTCCTCGCGATGGACGTCGTCCCCGGCCGCAAGACCGTCAAGGAGCGCTTCGCCGGCGCCGTCAACACCCTCACGCTCGAAGGCATGATGGGCGACGGCAAGGCCCTGCAGATGGCCACCAGCCATGAGCTGGGGCAGAACTTCGCCAAGGCCTTCAACACCTCGTACCTGTCGAAGGACGGCACCCAGGAACTGGTCTGGCAGACCTCCTGGGGCTCGACCACCCGCATGATCGGCGCCCTGGTGATGATGCACGGCGACGACAACGGCCTGCGGGTCCCGCCGCGCCTCGCGCAGATCCAGGCCGTCGTCCTCGCCATCAAGGGCGACGAGGCGGTTCTGGCCAAGGTCCGCGAGATCGGCGACCGGCTGAAGGCGGCCGGCATCCGCGTCCACGTGGACGACCGCACCGACACCCCTTTCGGCCGCCGCGCGGTCGACTGGGAGCTCAAGGGCGTGCCCGTTCGCATCGAGGTCGGGCCCCGTGACCTGGAGAACGGCACCGCGATGCTGGCCCGCCGCATCCCCGGCGGCAAGACGCCGATCGCGATCGAGGATCTCGTACGGCTGCTCCCCGCCGTCCTCGAGGAGGACCAGGCGCTGCTGCTGACCCAGGCCCGCGAGCGCCGCGAGTCCCGCACCACCGACGTGACGACGATCGAGGAGGCCGTCGAGGCGGCCGTCGCCGGCGGCTGGGCGCGCATCCCGTGGGCGACGCTCGGCGAAGAGGGCGAGGTCAGGCTGGCCGAGCACGCGGTGACCGTACGGTGTCTGGTCGCCGAGGACGGGTCGGTGCCGGACGCCGATGACGCACCCGGTAACGTCGCCGTCGTGGCGCGCGCATACTGAGACGACGCCCGTGTGGAACGAGAGCGGCCGAAACGCCTCTTGCGCATTCGCGGACCACAGTCGCACCGGCGCGTGGACGGGGCGTACGCGCCGGGGCGTACGTCAGGCTACGCACCGGCTTGGTATGAGCTGTGAGGCTTCTCCGCAGATCAGCGCACCCGCCCTCGTCCGGGCGCATCATTCGGAACTGACGGGTACGTGCAAATTATTTGGGATGCCCCGGAATCGGAACACAGCGGCACTCCGGCTCGTTGTCATTACGTGAGCACGACACAGACACCACCTGTACTCGCCGCAGAGCTGGCGCAGGCGTGGGCCGACATTCAGCGGTACCACCCCGAGCTGCCGGATCTCGCCGCGCCAGAGTCCCTGATCGGGGAGTCGTCGTCCGCGTGCGGTCACGAGCTCTCCTTCGAGCGACTGCTTCACGAGGCAGTCCATGGCATCGCCGCCGCACGCGGCGTCCGCGACACCTCCCGGGCCGGCCGCTACCACAACCGCAGATTCCTCGCCGTCGCCGAGGAGCTGGGCCTGGACCATCCCGAGGAGCCGCACCCGAGCAGCGGCTTCTCCCTGGTCACGCTCAACCCCGAGGCCAAGCGCCGCTACCGCCCGACCATCGAACGCCTCCAGCGCGCCCTGAAGGCCCACACGGCGGCCACCTCCGCCGACACGAGCAGGACCTTCCGGGGCCCGGCCGCCCGTCACGGCTCCTCCGGGGGCGGGGTCCGCGTCAAGGCGGTCTGTGACTGCGGCCGTAACGTCCGGGTCGTCCCGTCGGTGCTGGCGCAGGCGCCGATCGTATGCGGCGGCTGCGGGAAGCCGTTCCGGATTCCCGAGGTGGTCGGAGCGGCGTAGCGACGCCTCGTCGGACACCGGCATCTCGTGGCTGCCGGTTCACTACGTGGCGTCGACGCCGGGGTGCCGTTGTCCAGCCGTATCGACGGCACCCCAGCAGCGTCGGCCTGCGCGCCCCACCCGACGCCATCCGTGTCGCCGGGTGCCTCTCAGTCATGCCCGGGCACCCTCCCGGCCCCCTCGGCTCAAAAGCGCTCCGCAGGGTGTGGCACAATGGCTAGCTGTACTCGACAGCCGCACAGGAACCCTCTCGCCTCCGGCTGACGCGTCCATCGGGCACTCGGGTACCGCAACCCCACGCGGCAGTCTCGCCGTGCCCAACCACGTCAAAACCAGGAGAACCCACTCCCGTGGCAGTCAAGATCAAGCTGAAGCGTCTGGGCAAGATCCGTTCGCCTCACTACCGCATCGTCGTCGCCGACTCCCGCACCCGCCGTGACGGCCGTGCGATCGAGGAGATCGGCAAGTACCACCCGACGTACAACCCGTCGGTGATGGAGGTCGACGCCGAGCGTGTGGCGTACTGGCTCGGCGTCGGCGCCCAGCCGACCGAGCCCGTCCTCGCCATTCTGAAGAAGACCGGCGACTGGCAGAAGTTCAAGGGCGAGCCCGCCCCGGCTCCGCTGCTCGTCGCCGAGCCGAAGAAGGCGCGCCCGACGTTCGAGGCCCTCAGCGGCGAGGACGAGGGCAAGGGTGAGGCCATCACCCAGAAGAAGAAGGCGGAGAAGAAGGACGAGGCCAACGCCGAGTCCGCGTCGGCCGAGGCCTGAGCATGCTCGAGGAGGCTCTCGAGCACCTCGTGAAGGGCATCGTCGACAACCCGGACGATGTGCAGGTCGCTTCGCGCAACCTGCGTCGCGGGCGTGTGCTGGAGGTCCGGGTCCACCCCGACGACCTCGGTAAGGTGATCGGCCGCAACGGCCGTACCGCACGCGCTCTGCGCACCGTCGTGGGCGCCATCGGCGGCCGCGGTGTCCGTGTCGACCTCGTCGACGTGGACCACGTCCGCTGACGCCGAACGCAGCACCGGCTCGGGCCGGGGAGGGCCACTGGGCCGTCCCCGGCCCGTAGTCGTACGGCGGTCCATGGCCGCCGTACGGCCAGTCGCATGACAGGAGAGCAAGCACAGTGCAGCTGGTAGTCGCACGGATCGGCCGCGCCCACGGCATTAAGGGCGAGGTCACCGTCGAGGTTCGCACCGACGAGCCGGAACTGCGGCTCGCCCCCGGCGCCGTCCTGGCCACCGACCCGGCCGCCACTGGGCCACTGACCATCGAGACCGGCCGCGTCCACAGCGGCCGCCTCCTCCTGCGCTTCGAGGGGGTCAAGGACCGCACCGGCGCCGAGGCGCTGCGCAACACCCTCCTCATCGCGGAGATCGACCCGGACGAGCTGCCCGAGGAAGAGGACGAGTACTACGACCACCAGCTCATGGACCTCGACGTGGTGACCGTGGACGGGGTCGAGGTCGGTCGTATCACCGAGATCTCGCACCTGCCGTCCCAGGATCTCTTCATCGTGGAGCGGCCCGACGGGAGCGAGGTGATGATCCCCTTCGTCGAGGCGATCGTCACCGAGATCGACCTGGAGGAGCAGCGCGCCGTCATCACCCCGCCGCCGGGTCTGATCGACGACAACGCGGAGATCGCCTCGGCCCGCGATGCGGAGGCCGAGGGCTGATGCGGCTCGACGTCGTCACGATCTTCCCCGAGTACCTGGAGCCCCTGAACGTCTCCCTCGTCGGCAAAGCACGCGCGCGTGGGCAGCTGAACGTCCAGGTGCACGACCTGCGTACCTGGACGTACGACCGCCACAACACGGTCGACGACACCCCGTACGGCGGCGGCCCCGGCATGGTCATGAAGACCGACCCCTGGGGCGACGCACTGGACTCCGTCCTGGCCGACGGCTACGAGACGGGCTCCCGCGGGCCCTGCCTGATCGTCCCCACCCCCAGCGGCCGCCCCTTCACCCAGGAACTCGCCGTCGAACTCTCCGAGCGGCCCTGGCTGATCTTCACGCCGGCCCGCTACGAGGGCATCGACCGCCGGGTCATCGACGAGTACGCGACCCGTATGCCGGTGCACGAGGTGTCCATCGGCGACTACGTCCTCGCCGGCGGCGAGGCCGCCGTACTGGTCATCACCGAGGCCGTGGCACGCCTGCTGCCCGGCGTCCTGGGCAACGCCGAGTCCCACCGGGACGACTCCTTCGCGCCCGGCGCCATGGCGAGCCTCCTGGAAGGCCCCGTCTACACCAAGCCGCCCGAGTGGCGCGGCCGGGACATCCCCGACGTGCTGCTCAGCGGCCACCACGGCAAGATCGCCCGGTGGCGGCGTGACGAGGCTCTCAGGCGTACGACGGCCAACCGGCCCGACCTGATCGAGCGTTGTGACCCCAAGGCCTTCGACAAGAAGGACCGCGAGATGCTCTCCATCCTGGGCTGGATGCCCGACCCGGAGGGGCAGCGGTTCGGCCGATTTTGGCGCAGGACCGAGGGCGTGGAAGAATAGGCCGCTGTTGTGCGCCGTCCGGCATGCGCCCCTGCCACAGGGGGACACGACGCCCGCCCCGACGCGAACAGCAACCTCACGAAGAACCTATCTCCCGCCTATGACCTGTGGCATGGGCGAAGAAAGCAGACGAAATGTCTCACCTGCTCGACTCGGTCGACTCCGCGTCGCTGCGCAGCGACGTCCCGGCCTTCCGCCCCGGCGACACCGTCAACGTCCACGTCCGCGTCATCGAGGGCAACCGCTCCCGTGTGCAGCAGTTCAAGGGCGTTGTGATCCGCCGCCAGGGCGCCGGCGTTCGCGAGACCTTCACGGTCCGCAAGGTCTCCTTCTCCGTCGGCGTCGAGCGCACCTTCCCGGTGCACACCCCGATCGTCGAGAAGATCGAGCTCGTCACCCGCGGTGACGTGCGTCGCGCCAAGCTGTACTACCTGCGTGAACTGCGCGGCAAGGCGGCGAAGATCAAGGAGAAGCGCGAGAACTGAGCGCTTCAGGGGGCCGGCCCCCGCGGGGTCCCGAGCGGGGCCGGATAACATCTGGCCCCGATGGACACCGAAGCACAGCAGACGGAGCGCGACCGCTCCTCCCGCCCTTCCGACTCCGAGGCGATCTCGGACACCGAGGGGCAGGAGGGACGGTCGCGCTTCGCGTTGGTGTCGCGGATCACCGCATGGGTCCCGGGCGGGCGGATCAGCCTCACCCTGCTGGTCTTCCTGGTCTTTCTGCTGCTGCTCAACACGTTCGTGCTGCGGCCGTTCGAGATTCCCAGCGGATCCATGGAGTCCGGATTGAGGATCGGCGACCGCGTTCTCGTAAATAAGTTGGCGTACCGTTTCGGTGCCGAGCCGCGACGCGGCGATGTTGTCGTGTTCGACGGAACTGGGTACTTCGGGGATGCGGACTACGTCAAGCGCGTTGTGGGTGCGGGGGGAGACCGCGTGGTCTGCTGTGACAAGGAGGGGAGGATCCAGGTGAACGGCCGGTCGGTCGACGAGTCGACGTTCCTGTACCCCGGTGACAGCCCGTCCACGGTGCCCTTCGACGTCGTCGTGCCCGACGGCACCCTGTTCGTCCTCGGCGACCACCGCAGTGAGTCCAGTGACTCCCGCGACCATCTCGGCTCGCCCGGCGGCGGCATGATCCCGCTCGACGACGTCATCGGCCGCGTCGACTGGATCGTATGGCCGACCGCCCACTGGACCCGCCTGGACCGTCCGGACGCCTACGCGCGCGTGCCCGCCGCGGAGGGCGCGCATGGGTAACCGTGGCAAACCGCGCGGCATCGCGAGCAGCCCCGCCGAGAATCTGCTGCCCACCGGTTCCCGGCGCGCCGCCAGCCCCGCAGGCGGTCGTACGCGCGCGGAGCGGCGCAAGCTCCAGCGCAAGGTCAAGCGCCGCCGCAGGCGCTCCGCGATCAAGGAGATACCCCTCCTCGTCGGCGTCGCGGTCCTCATAGCGCTGGTCCTGAAGACGTTCCTCGTCCAGGCCTTCGTGATCCCGTCCGGCTCGATGGAGCAGACGATCCAGATCGGCGACCGCGTCCTGGTCGACAAGCTCACCCCCTGGTTCGGCTCAGAACCGCAGCGCGGGGACGTCGTCGTCTTCAAGGACCCCGGCGGCTGGCTCCAGGACGAGCAGACGACGGTGAAGAAGGAGGACCCCGTCGTCATCAAGCAGGTCAAGGAGGCGCTCACCTTCATCGGCCTGCTGCCGTCCGAGGACGAGAAGGACCTCATCAAGCGCGTCGTCGGGGTCGGTGGCGACCGCGTCAAGTGCTGTGACACGCAAGGGCGAGTCACCGTCAACGGCGTTCCCCTGAACGAGGACTATCTCTATCCCGGCAACGCCCCCTCCGAGTCGAAGTTCGACATCACCGTCCCGCAGGGCCGGCTGTGGGTGATGGGCGACCACCGCGCCAACTCCGCGGACTCCCGCGCACACCAGAACCAGGGCTACGGCGGCACGGTCTCCGAGGGCGAGGTCGTGGGACGGGCCATGGTCATCGCCTGGCCCTTCGGTCACTGGAACTCACTCGAGGAACCGAAAACTTACGCATCGGTGTCCGACGCGGCGACCGGGTCGACCGCGGCCGCCCAGCAGTCGCATAGGGTTGCTTCCGACGAATCGATCGGAACGATTCAGCTCCCGAGCCCTGCGGAACTCCCGCTCGTTATGGGAGTGGTGGGCCTGCACCGTCTCTCGGGCAGGCAGCGGCACAGAGTGAGGAGTTGGCGTGGGGGATGTGGCGGTTGGCGCACGATCCGGGCACGACGGCGAGGAGCACCGCGGACGCCCCGTGGGCGCAGCCGACCCGGCCGCGGACGGCGCCGTGACCTCCGGGAATGACCCCGGAGGGCCGGGCGACGGCGATGGGTCCGGCGGACGGCCGCCGACCGACGGTCAGGGGTCGGGCGGGGCCTCCCCCCAGTCGAAGAAGCAGCGTTCCTTCTGGAAGGAGCTGCCCATCCTGATCGGTATCGCGCTCGTTCTCGCGCTGCTGATCAAGACGTTCCTGGTGCAGGCGTTCTCGATCCCCTCCGACTCGATGCAGAACACCCTCCAGCAGGGTGACCGCGTCCTGGTCGACAAGCTCACGCCCTGGTTCGGCTCCGAGCCCGAGCGCGGCGAGGTCGTCGTCTTCCACGACCCCGACCAGTGGCTGGCCGGTGAGCCCACTCCCGACCCCAACGCCCTGCAGACCTTCCTCAGCTGGATCGGCCTGATGCCGTCCGCGGAGGAGAAGGACCTCATCAAGCGCGTCGTGGGCGTCGGCGGCGACACCATCCAGTGCGAGGGCACCGGCCCGCTGACGGTCAACGGCAAGGCGCTGAACGAGCCGTACGTCTACCCGGGCAACACCCCGTGCAGCCAGGACGACCAGGGCGGCCAGTTCAAGGTCAAGGTCCCCGAAGGCAAGATCTGGGTCATGGGCGATCACCGGCAGAACTCCCGGGACTCGCGCTACAACCAGTCCGACAAGAACCACGGCATGGTCCCCGTCAACGAGGTCGTCGGCCGCGCCATCGTGATCGCCTGGCCGATCAACCGCTGGGACAACCTGCCGGTTCCGGACACCTTCGACCAGAACCTGAGCGCCCGTTCCGCCGCTCTGACCGTCGCCCCGCAAGGCCTTGCGCTCGCGGGTGCGGTGCCGCTGGTGCTGTGGCGCCGACAGCGGATCAAGGCGGCGCAGACCCGCTGACCGCCTGACGCCCTTCCTGGGGTGAGGCCCCCGCCGCGGAGAGCTTGGGAAAGCTTTGCCGAGCCCGTGGCCCGAGGCGCTCAGGAGGGGCTGCCCGGTGTCGGTACCGCCGGGTAGGGTGCGGACCCATGGGTGGCGAGAGCACGACACGTACGGCGCCGCGTGGCGGTGGCGCGAGCAGTGGCCCGGCGGGCAGCCGGACCGGAGAGCGGTTGTCCGGGCTGGCCGTGGCGCTGGGCCTGGTGCTGTTCCTGGCCGGGTTCGCCTGGGGAGCGGTGGTCTACCGGCCGTACACCGTGCCCACCAGTTCGATGGCGCCGACGATCGGCGCGGGCGACCGGGTGCTGGCCCAGCGGGTCGACGGCGGTGATGTGCGCCGCGGTGACGTCGTCGTCTTCACCGACAAGACCTGGGTGACCGACGCACCCGTCGTCAAGCGCGTGGTCGCCGTCGGCGGTGACACGGTCGCCTGCTGCACGGACGGCAAGCTGACCGTCAACGGCAAGCAGATCGACGAGCCCTACCTGGCCAAGGACGGCCTGGCAGAGCTCCAGAACTTCCCGACGGTGACGGTGCCGAAGGACCGGCTCTTCCTGCTCGGCGACGAGCGCAGCGGCTCCCTGGACTCCACGGCCCACCTCACGGACGCCGCCAAGGGCACCGTGGCGCGCAGCGCCGTGTCGGCCCGCGTGGACGCCGTCGTCTGGCCCATGGACGGCATGCTGGAGCCCGCCGCGAGCTTCGAGCAGCTCGGCTCGCTGTCGTCGCCGGGGCCGCTGCGGACGATGGTCGCGCTGATCGTCGGCGGGGGCGTGCTCGTCCTGGCCGGCGGCGCCTACGGCCCGATCGCCAAACGAATGAGCAAGCGCTCCCAGACCCGTACGGAGCCTGCGGGTGCCCGCTGAGGCGACGGGCGTGGGGAACGGGACGTACGGCGGGACGGGCCTCGGGAACGGGCCGTACGGCGACTCGTACGACGGCGGACTGCGCAAGGTCGCCCGAGTCGTCCTCCTCGATCCGCAGGACCGCATTCTGCTGCTGCACGGCCACGAGCCGGAGGATCCGGCCGACGACTGGTGGTTCACCCCGGGCGGCGGCGTCGAGGGCGACGAGAGCCGTGCCCAGGCCGCCCTGCGGGAACTCGCCGAGGAGACCGGCATCACGGAGGTCGAGCTCGGCCCCGTGCTGTGGCACCGGATGTGCTCGTTCCCGTTCGCCGGCCGCCGCTGGGACCAGGACGAGTGGTACTACCTGGCCCGTACGACTCAGACGGCGACGCGGGCCATGGGCCTCACCGAGCTGGAGCGTCGCAGCGTCGCAGGAGCACGCTGGTGGACGTGTCGGGAACTTGCCCAGGCACATGAGACGGTGTATCCGACCAGACTCGCCGAGCTACTGCGCACACTGCTCGACGAAGGTCCCCCCGCTGGGCCCGTGACCCTTGACCCTGAAATTGTCTAGGTGCGGACGGGACTGGCGCACAATGGTGGGATCGCACGGCTGAAGGGGAACATGCCATGAGCGCCGAGGACCTCGAAAAGTACGAGACCGAGATGGAGCTCAAGCTCTATCGGGAGTACCGCGATGTCGTCGGTCTGTTCAAGTACGTGATCGAGACCGAGCGGCGCTTCTACCTGACCAACGACTACGAGATGCAGGTTCACTCGGTCCAGGGTGAGGTGTTCTTCGAGGTGTCCATGGCGGATGCCTGGGTGTGGGACATGTACCGGCCGGCCCGGTTCGTGAAGCAGGTCCGAGTGCTCACATTCAAGGACGTGAACATCGAGGAGCTCAACAAGAGCGATCTCGAGCTCCCGAGCGGGTGAGGTTCACTCGCAGGGGTGAGGAAGTTTTCCACAGTCACGGACTTGTCCACCAAGATCCAATAGCTTGCTGAGCTGCACTCATCGTTGGCGCCGGAGGTGGTGCCGACATGAGCACGAGCAAGGGAAGCGCACGCAGCGCACTGGGCAGGTACGGCGAGACGCTGGCCGCACGACGGCTGGTCGAGGCCGGGATGACGGTTCTGGAGTGCAACTGGCGCTGTGGCAGGACCGGAGAGATCGACATCGTCGCCAGGGACGGCGATGTGCTGGTCGTCTGTGAGGTGAAGACCCGCAGGGCGGGTGCCTTCGAGCATCCGATGGCCGCGGTGACCCCGGAGAAGGCGGAACGCCTGCGCGGCCTCGCGGAACACTGGATCCACACTCACGGCGGGGCTCCACCCGGAGGCGTCCGCATCGACCTCGTCGGCGTGATCCTGCCCGGCCGCGGCGCGCCCGTGGTCGAGCACGCGCGAGGGGTGGCCTGAGATGGGGTTCGCGCGTACGTGCTCGGTCGCTCTGGTGGGCGTCGAGGGCGTTGTGGTGGAGGTCCAGGCGGATCTGGAGCCGGGGGTGGCGGCGTTCACCCTGGTGGGACTGCCGGACAAGAGCCTGTCGGAGAGCCGGGACCGGGTACGGGCGGCCGTCGTGAACTCGGGCGGGGAGTGGCCGCAGAAGAAGCTCACCGTCGGGCTCAGCCCCGCGTCGGTGCCCAAGGCGGGCAGCGGCTTCGACCTGGCCGTCGCATGTGCCGTCCTCGGCGCCGCCGAGCGGATCGACCCACGGGTCCTCGCGGACATCGTGATGATCGGCGAGCTGGGCCTGGACGGACGGGTGCGTCCCGTGCGGGGCATCCTGCCGGCGGTGCTGGCCGCCGCGGACGCAGGCTACGAGCAGGTCGTCGTCCCCGAATGCGCCGCTGCCGAGGCCTCGCTGGTGCCGGGCGTGTCCGTACTCGGCGTGCGCAGTCTGCGCCAGCTGATCGCCGTCCTCGCGGACGAACCCGTGCCCGACGAGGAACCGGAGGATCAGGGCCGCCCGGACCCACTTCTCGCGGGCTTGCGGGTGCCGGGCACCGGGGCGGCCACGGGCATGCACAGCATGGGTGCCACCGACCCCGACGACGGGCACGACCTCGCCGACGTGGTGGGTCAGATCTCGGCGCGTACGGCCGTGGAGGTCGCCGCGGCGGGCGGGCATCACCTGTTCCTCGAGGGGCCGCCCGGCGCGGGCAAGACGATGCTCGCGGAGCGGCTGCCGGCCATCCTGCCCCGGCTGCGCAGGGAGGAGTCGCTGGAGGTCACGGCAGTGCACTCGGTGGCGGGGCTGCTGCCCCCGGGCAAGCCCCTGATCGACGTGGCTCCCTACTGCGCACCGCATCACTCGGCGACCATGCAGTCGCTCGTCGGCGGCGGCGCGGGCATCGCCCGGCCCGGCGCGGTGTCCCTCTCCCACCGGGGGGTCCTCTTCCTGGACGAGACGCCGGAGTTCAACAGCCACGCCCTCGACGCCCTGCGGCAGCCGCTGGAAGCCGGGCATGTGGTGATCGCGCGCAGCGCCGGCGTGGTGCGCTTCCCGGCGAAGTTCCTGATGGTGCTCGCGGCCAACCCCTGCCCCTGCGGCCGTTTCTCCCAGACGGGCGACCTGTGCGAGTGCCCGCCCTCGGCGATCCGCCGCTATCAGGCGCGGCTGTCGGGGCCGCTGCTCGACCGGGTCGACCTCCGCGTCGAGGTGGACCGTGTCACGCGCGCCCAGCTGACCGAGCGCGGGGCCCGGGGCGAATCCACGGCCACCGTCGCCGACCGGGTGCGCGCGGCCCGCGAGCGGGCCTCGGACCGGCTCGCCGGTACCCCGTGGCGGACCAACAGCGAGATCCCCGGACGGGAGCTGCGCAGCCGCTGGTACGCGGCGATCGGCGCCATGGACGACGCGGAACGCAGCCTGGAACGCGGCGTGCTGACCGCACGAGGACTCGACCGTGTGCTGCGGGTCGCCTGGACCGTCGCCGACCTGGTCGGCCACGACCGTCCCGACGCGACGGACGTCGCCCTGGCCCTGCAACTGCGCACCGGTGTGCCGCGCGGCGTGCCCATGGCCATCGGGGCGCTGACGTGAACGGCACCGAGGAGCCGGACGACGAACTGCTCGGCCGGGTCTTCCTCAGCCGGGTCGTCGAGCCGGGGGACGAGGTCGCCGGGCGGTGGGTGCGGGAGTACGGCGTCGGGGAAGTGGTGCGGCGGTTACGGGACGGGGCGGAGGCCTTGCCTGGGGTGAGTTACAAGCGGTGGGACGGGCTGCGGGCCCGGGGGCTGCGGGCCGAGCCCGACCGGGATCTCGCCGTCGCCCGGGAGACAGGCGTGCGGTTTCTGTGCCCCGGGGACATCGAGTGGCCGGGGCAGCTCGACGACCTGGGGGACGCCCGGCCCCTCGGGCTGTGGGTGCGCGGGCGGGCCAGTCTGCGGATGTGGGCGTTGCGGTCCGTGGCCGTCGTCGGGGCCCGCGCCTGCACCGAGTACGGCGCACACATGGCGGCGACCCTGGCCGGCGGGCTCGCCGAGCGGGGCTGGGTGGTCGTGTCCGGAGGGGCCTACGGGGTCGACGGTGCCGCTCATCGCGGTGCCCTCGGCTCCGGTGGAGCCACCGTCGCCGTGCTCGCCTGTGGCGTCGACCGGCCTTACCCGCGCGGGCACACCCAGCTGATCAACAGGATCGCGGAGCAGGGGCTCGTCATCGGGGAGCTGCCGCCGGGGGACCATCCGACGCCCACCAGGTTCATCGTCCGGAACCGGGTGATCGCGGCCCTGACGCGGGGCACGGTCGTCGTCGAGGCCGCCCACCGCAGCGGCTCACTGGTCACCGCCCGGGCCGCCCAGCGGTTGGGCCGTCACACGATAGGGGTCCCCGGCCCGGCCACCAGCGGCCTCTCGGCGGGCGTGCACGAACTGCTGCGCGGGGACGCCGTCCTGGTCACCGACGCCGCCGAGGTCGTCGAACTCGTCGGCGACATGGGAGAGCTCGCGCCCGAGCGGCGCGGGCCCGTCCTGCCCCGCGATCTGCTGGAGCCTCGGGCGCGCAAAGTCCTGGCGGCGCTGCCCGGGCGGCGCGCGGCGAGAGTGGACGAGGTCGCGCGCGGGGCGCAGACCACCGAGGACGACGCGATCGCGAGACTGTACGAACTCCGCTCACTTGGTTACGTCGAACGACACGGCGACAGCTGGAAGTTGACACGCCAGGCGATGATGTCCGTTCACGCCGGTCGGAGTCGATGCTGACCGAGCGTGTTCGGCCGTACGGGGGAACACGGACGCCCTTGAGAATTCCCCCAGTTGGGGTGTTCGGGTGATCACGTAGAGCGACCGGTATGACCCTGCGGGGCGTCCAGCGGAACGTATCTGCGTACGGCGTGCGCTCCGCCCTTCGCGCACCGCGACACTTCAGTCACGCTACGCTCACGAGGATTCCGGCGCAGACCGGCACCTCGACCCCAGAACGGCAGCAGAACGACATCCGACCGGTTGCTCCCCCAGGCACCCCCACTTCACGGCAGAACGGCACAAGGCAACGAATGCCCCAGCACACCTCCGGGTCCGACCGGGCGGCGATCCCCCCAGCCGCCCGTGACGGTGGCAGCGTGCGGCCGCCCGCTCCCTCGACACTCGACGAGCTGTGGCGGTCGTACAAGGCGACGGGGGACGAGCGGCTGCGCGAGCAGCTGATCCTGCACTACTCGCCGCTCGTCAAGTACGTGGCGGGCCGCGTGAGCGTCGGTCTGCCGCCCAATGTGGAGCAGGCGGACTTCGTGTCGTCGGGGGTGTTCGGGCTGATCGACGCGATCGAGAAGTTCGACGTCGACCGGGAGATCAAGTTCGAGACGTATGCGATCACGCGGATCCGGGGCGCGATGATCGACGAGCTCAGGGCGCTGGACTGGATCCCGCGGTCGGTGCGGCAGAAGGCGCGCAACGTCGAGCGGGCCTACGCCACGCTGGAGGCGCGGCTGCGGCGCACGCCCACGGAGGCGGAGGTGGCCGTCGAGATGGGCATCGCGGTGGACGAACTCCACTCGGTCTTCAGCCAGTTGTCGCTGGCCAACGTGGTGGCGCTGGAGGAGTTGCTGCACGTCGGCGGCGAGGGCGGCGACGGGCTCAGCGTCATGGACACCCTGGAGGACACCGCCGCGGACAACCCCGTGGAGGTCGCCGAGGACCGGGAGCTGCGGCGGTTTCTGGCGCGGGCGATCAACACGTTGCCCGAGCGGGAGAAGACCGTGGTGACGCTGTACTACTACGAGGGGCTCACACTGGCGGAGATCGGGAACGTACTGGGCGTGACCGAGAGCCGGGTGAGTCAGATCCACACCAAGTCGGTGCTGCAGCTGCGGGCGAAACTGGCCGGCTTCGGTCGTTGACCTGGCGCGACGGGTGTCGGGTTGGCCGGAGAGACTCCCGTCGGCGCGGGTGCGTCCGTAAAGTGGTTGACGTGCCAAGGATTCGAGCGGCCTCCGTGGCCGAGCACCGGTCGATGCAGCGAGCCGCCCTGCTGGACGCGGCTCGATCCCTGTTGTCCGAGGGCGGGACGGAGGCGCTGACATTCCCTGCCCTCGCCGAGCGGACGGGGCTTGCGCGCTCTTCCGTGTACGAGTACTTCCGGTCGCGGGCCGCCGTGGTCGAGGAGTTGTGCGAGGTCGACTTTCCCGTGTGGGCCGCGGAGGTCTCGGCTGCCATGGAACGCGAGGCCACGGCCGAGGGCAAGGTCGAGGCGTACGTCCGGCGGCAACTCGCGCTGGTCGGGGACCGGCGGCACCGGGCCGTGGTGGCGATCTCCGCGAGTGAGCTGGACGCGGGGGCCCGGGAGAAGATCCGGGCGGCGCACGGCGGCCTGGTCGCGATGATCGTCGAGGCCTTGGGGGAGATGGGGCACGCCGAGCCCCGGTTGGCGGCGATGCTGTTGCAGGGTGTCGTGGACGCGGCCGTACGGCGGATCGAGCTGGGGGCGGCGGAGGAGCCTGTGGCGATCACGGAGGCGGCTGTGTCGATGGCGCTGAGGGGTGTCCGGGGCTGATTTCGGCCCGGCGAGGCCGGTCTAATTGAGCTGCTGCGGGTGCTGGAAGGCGGCCTGTGTCGGGGCTGAGGTCGCGGCCAGGGTTGGGTGGGGCTCGATGCCGGCGGGTGCCGCCTCAGTGGGTCGGAGCGAGGTCGGGGTCGGGTGCGGTCCGGTGTCGGCGGGTCCCCCTCTGTGGGCCGTGCTGAGTCAGGGTCGGGCGCGGCCCGATGCCGGCGGGGCCGCCTCAGTGGGCTGGGACGAGGCCTGGGTTGGGCGCGTCCTGACACCGGGGGGTGCCGCATGAGTCGGCCGGGAGCAGCCTCATCGACGTGAGTGCCCGCAGCTACGCGAGTCTCCCCGCTGGGCGACGTTCGGTCCCGGCGCCTGGGCGGAACGAGCGTCCGCGGTCGGGCGGCTAGTGCGGTGGTGCTGTGTGTGGCCGTGGCGCGTCGAACGGCCCCGGGCCAGGTCGGCTGCGAAGGGCGAGTCGACCACGGCGAACGGGTCGGCTATGACGGCAGCGGCACCCCCAACACCGGCAGCAGCCTCGACGGCCCCCTGCGCAGCAGCCCCGGTGGCAGGAGTGACAGCGGGTCCAGGTAGGTGTCACCCCTGCGTAGGCCCCAGTGCACGCACGTTCCCGTGCAGTGCGAGCCCCTCGGCTCCACCGTCCCCACGACGTCCCCCGCCGCCACCTCGGCGCCCTTCTTCAGTACCGCCCGCACCGGCTCGTACGTCGTCCGCAGCGGCGGATCCCCCGTCCCCGTCAGCTCCACCGACACGACCCCCTTACCCGCCACCCGGCCCGCGAAGGAGACCCGCCCCGCCGCCACCGCCCGTACCGGTGTCCCCGCCGGGGTGCCGAGGTCCACGCCCCGGTGACCACGCCCGTACCGTGTCGCCGGGGGTTCCCAGGCGCGGAGGATCGGCGGGGGTGACCCCACGGGCCATGCTCGGCCGACCCTCGGCACTGCGGGGTCCGGGGCCGACGCGGCGCCGGCGCTCGTGGCGGTCGGGGTCAGCCGTGGCGCCGGGGACAGCAGGACGGTCGCGGTCAGGAGCAACAGCACCACCAGCCGCCCGCATGTCCTAATCGTCCTGGCAGTCCTCGCCGTCATCGGGGCATTCGTGGCCCTCACCGCCCTCGCAGATCGTTTCGCTCGCATGCGAGAACCGTCCCCCACCCCCGCAGATCACGGTCGGGATCTGTGGATAACTCCCGGGTTGTGGACAGCGGCGTCACCCGGTACCTCGCGGGTCCCGTACACTTCTTCTGGCGATCCGGGTCACCGGGTCGACTTCGCACGCCCCGATACGACAACCGGAGACGGTCCGTATCAGCGCCTCTCGGTCCTTGTGGCACGGCGCATGTGGGCGTCAGGCGCGGAAGCCGTCCGGCATCCGCGGCACAACCGAGAACATTCAAGGAGATACGGCCATGGCCGTCGTCACGATGCGGGAGCTGCTGGAAAGCGGCGTCCACTTCGGTCACCAGACCCGTCGTTGGAACCCGAAGATGAAGCGCTTCATCTTCACGGAGCGCAACGGCATCTACATCATCGACCTGCTCCAGTCGCTGTCGTACATCGACCGCGCCTACGAGTTCGTCAAGGAGACCGTCGCCCACGGCGGCACGGTCATGTTCGTCGGCACGAAGAAGCAGGCGCAGGAGGCCATCGCCGAGCAGGCCACCCGCGTCGGCATGCCCTACGTCAACCAGCGCTGGCTGGGCGGCATGCTCACCAACTTCTCGACCGTCTACAAGCGCCTGCAGCGCCTGAAGGAGCTCGAGCAGATCGACTTCGAGGACGTGGCCGCCTCCGGCCTCACCAAGAAGGAGCTGCTGGTTCTCTCCCGCGAGAAGGCCAAGCTGGAGAAGACCCTGGGCGGTATCCGCGAGATGCAGAAGGTGCCCAGCGCCGTCTGGATCGTGGACACCAAGAAGGAGCACATCGCCGTTGGTGAAGCCCGGAAGCTCAACATTCCGGTCGTCGCGATCCTCGACACCAACTGCGACCCCGACGAGGTCGACTACAAGATCCCGGGCAACGACGACGCGATCCGCTCCGTCACCCTGCTCACCCGCGTGATCGCCGACGCCGTCGCCGAGGGCCTCATCGCCCGCTCCGGCGTCGCCACCGGCGACAAGGGCGAGAAGGCCGCGGGCGAGCCGCTCGCCGAGTGGGAGCGCGACCTGCTCGAGGGCGAGAAGAAGGCCGACGAGGCTCCGGCCGCTGCTGAGGCCCCCGCTGCTGAGGCCCCCGCCGCCGAGGCGCCCGCTGCCGAGGCCCCGGCCGCTGAGGCCCCCGCCGCCGACGCCCCCGCCACCGAGGCTCCGGCCGCCGAGGGCGAGCAGGCCTGACACCGTCAGCGTCAGGGTTGACGGCGGGAGCGGTACTGCACCCACTTGCGCCTCCGGCGCGGTGAAGTCCGCTCCCGCCGTTCACCCGTAGGTCGACGAAAGGTCAGCGGTCTCCGACTACATGGGGGCCGCAGACCCCGTAGATCTTCGATCTTCCAGACTTCGAGAAAGATTCACAGACTCATGGCGAACTACACCGCCGCTGACGTCAAGAAGCTCCGTGAGCTCACCGGCGCCGGCATGATGGACTGCAAGAAGGCGCTGGACGAGGCCGAGGGCAACGTCGAGAAGGCCGTCGAGGCGCTCCGCATCAAGGGCCAGAAGGGCGTCGCCAAGCGCGAGGGCCGCTCCGCCGAGAACGGCGCCGTGGTCTCGATCATCGCCGACGACAACTCCTCCGGTGTCCTCGTCGAGCTGAAGTGCGAGACGGACTTCGTCGCCAAGGGTGACAAGTTCCAGGCCGTCGCCACCGCGATCGCCGAGCACGTCGCGAAGACCTCCCCGGCCGACATCGAGGCCCTGCTCGCCTCCGAGATCGAGGCCGGCAAGACCGTCCAGGCGTTCGTGGACGAGGCCAACGCCAACCTGGGCGAGAAGATCGTCCTGGACCGCTTCGCGCAGTACGGTGACGGCTTCGTGCTCGCGTACATGCACCGCACGATGCCCGACCTGCCCCCGCAGATCGGTGTCCTCGTCGAGCTGGACAAGCCGAACGCCGAGGTCGCCAAGGGCATCGCCCAGCACATCGCCGCCTTCGCGCCGAAGTACCTCGCCAAGGAGGACGTGCCGGCCGAGGTCGTCGAGTCGGAGCGTCGCGTCGCCGAGGAGACCACCCGCGCCGAGGGCAAGCCCGAGGCCGCCCTGCCGAAGATCGTCGAGGGTCGCCTCAACGGCTTCTTCAAGGACGCCACGCTGCTCGGTCAGCCGTACGCGCTCGACAACAAGAAGTCCGTCCAGAAGGTTCTGGACGAGGCCGGTGTCACCCTGAAGCGCTTCACGCGCATCAAGGTCGGCATCTGAGTCCGTACCGCGATCGGCGCCCGACCCCGATAGGGTCGAGGGCAGTCGTCCGCGGACGCCGTCACCACGCACGCGCGCGTGACGGACGACAGCAGATCTGACGAGGAGGCCATTGCCGCGCATGGGATGCGAAACACACCCCAACCGGCAGTGGCCTTCTTCGTATGTGCACCACGTAACAAAGGCGGGATCTCCATGACCACCAAGGCCCAGAAGAGCGACGACGGCAAAGTACGCGGCCGGTACCTGCTGAAGCTGTCCGGAGAGGCCTTCTCCGGCGGCGGGGGCCTCGGCGTCGACCCGGACGTGGTGCACAAGATCGCCCGCGAGATCGCGGCCGTCGTGCGCGACGGCGCGCAGGTCGCGGTCGTCATCGGCGGCGGCAACTTCTTCCGCGGCGCCGAACTCCAGCAGCGCGGCATGGACCGGGCCCGCTCCGACTACATGGGCATGCTCGGCACCGTGATGAACTGCCTCGCCCTCCAGGACTTCCTGGAGAAGGAGGGCATCGACAGCCGGGTCCAGACCGCCATCACCATGGGCCAGGTCGCCGAGCCGTACATTCCGCTGCGCGCCGTACGGCACCTGGAGAAGGGCCGCGTGGTCATCTTCGGCGCCGGTATGGGCATGCCGTACTTCTCCACCGACACCACCGCCGCTCAGCGCGCACTGGAGATCGACGCCGAGGCGCTGCTGATGGGCAAGAACGGCGTGGACGGGGTCTACGACTCCGACCCGAAGACCAACCCGGACGCCGTCAAGTTCGACTCCCTCGGCTACGGCGAGGTCATCACCCGCGACCTCAAGGTCGCCGACGCGACCGCCGTCACGCTGTGCCGCGACAACAAGCTCCCGATCCTCGTCTTCGAGCTTCTGGCGGAGGGCAATATCGCGCGCGCCGTCAAGGGTGAGAAGATCGGCACGCTTGTGGGTGAGCAGGGCGGCCGGGGCTGACGCTCCGACAACAAGCCCGTCCGGGGGACGGACGGGACGGACCCTGACCGGGGGATGGACAATGTCCTGCCGGTCGGGAACCGTGCAGGAAGAAGACGCGACGCAGCCGGCCACCGCCTCACCGAGGAACCGCAGCCGGGCCTTACTCAAGACACGCAGGAGCAAGTGGTGATCGAAGAGACCCTCCTCGAGGCCGAGGAGAAGATGGAGAAGGCCGTCGTGGTCGCCAAGGAGGACTTCGCCGCGATCCGCACCGGCCGTGCGCACCCGGCGATGTTCAACAAGATCGTGGCCGACTACTACGGTGCGCCGACGCCGATCAACCAGCTGGCTTCGTTCTCCGTGCCGGAGCCGCGCATGGCGGTCGTGACGCCGTTCGACAAGAGCGCGCTGCGCAACATCGAGCAGGCGATCCGCGACTCCGACCTCGGCGTCAACCCGAGCAACGACGGCAACATCATTCGAGTGGTGTTCCCCGAGCTCACCGAGGAGCGCCGCCGCGACTACATCAAGGTCGCCAAGGGCAAGGGCGAGGACGCCAAGGTGTCCATCCGCTCCGTCCGCCGCAAGGCCAAGGACGCCATCGACAAGCTGATCAAGGACGGCGAGATCGGCGAGGACGAGGGCCGCCGCGCGGAGAAGGAGCTCGACGACACCACGCACAAGTACGTCGCTCAGGTGGACGAGCTCCTCAAGCACAAGGAAGCCGAGCTGCTCGAGGTCTGATGAACGACTCTTCCTGGGGGGCGCCGCCACAAGCCGGGCAGGCCGGGCAGGCCGGGTACTGGGGGGCCGCCGCGCGTGGACCTGTCCAAGGGGCTGCCCCGGCGGGTCCCGCGTACGATGCGCCTGAGGCGCAGCAGACTCGCCCCATGCCCATCGTGCCCGACGTACCCGCGTATGGCGGAGACCAGGATGACGATCGGGGGGCCGCTCGGCTGAGCGGCCCCTTGTTCCGCGAACAGCCGCCCCGAGCGCGGCCGTACGACACGTCGCAGGCGCGGCCCTTCGAGGCGGCGCAGCAGAATCCGGAGCCCATGCACGACTCCCCGCAGCCGGCGCCCCAGCCGCCGAAGAAGAGCGCGGGGCGCGACCTGGGTGCGGCCATAGGGGTCGCTGTCGGGCTCGGCGTGGTGATCGTCGCTTCGCTGTTCGTCGTCAAGGCCGTGTTCGTCGGTGTGGTCGCGGTCGCCGTGGTCGTGGGCCTGTGGGAACTGACCAAGCGGCTCGAGGAGCGCAAGGGCATCAAGGCGCCCCTCGTCCCGCTCGCGGTCGGCGGTGCGGCCATGGTGGTCGCCGGGTACGCCCGGGGTGCCGAGGGCGCCTGGACGGCGATGGCGCTGACCTCGCTGGCCGTGCTGGTCTGGCGGATGACGGAGCCGCCGGAGGGCTACCTCAAGGACGTCACCGCGGGCGTCTTCGCGGCGTTCTACGTGCCGTTCCTGGCGACGTTCGTCGCGATGATGCTGACCGCCGACGACGGGCCCTGGCGGGTCCTGACGTTCCTGCTCCTGACGGTCGTCAGCGACACCGGCGCATACGCCGTCGGCTGGCGCTTCGGCACGCACAAGCTCGCCCCGCGCATCAGCCCCGGCAAGACCCGCGAGGGCCTGCTCGGCGCGGTGAGCTTCGCGATGGTGGCGGGCGCGCTGTGCATGCAGTTCCTCATCGACGACGGCACCTGGTGGCAGGGCCTGCTCCTGGGCCTCGCGGTCGCGGCCACCGCCACGCTGGGTGACCTCGGCGAGTCGATGATCAAGCGGGACCTGGGCATCAAGGACATGGGCACGCTGCTGCCGGGTCACGGCGGGATCATGGACCGCCTGGACTCGCTGCTGCCCACGGCGCCGGTGGTGTGGCTGCTGATGGTGCTGTTCGTGGGCTCGGGCTGACGTCCGTACGTGTCCGTACCTGGGGGCCTCCGCTCTGATCGAGCGGAGGCCCTTTGGTTTCTGTTGGGTGAGGGGCCGGAGTTGGGCGGTAAGTGGAAGAGGCCGACGCCTACGGCAAGCCGCAGGCTCGCGACCCAGCCGCGGCGCTCAGCACAACGACGGTGACTCCACCTTGCCTGCGTAGCCGCCTGTCATCGCCAGACCTGGATCCGAACAGAGAAGGCCCCAGACCCGTTGCCGGGTTTGTTGTCGTTGATGCGAAGGGCCAAGCGGGTTTCTCCTGGCCCGAGGCTCTCGATGCGGTAGGGGCGCCGCAGCGAGGAGCCGACGAAGAAGTATCCGTCCTCGGACGTCTTTCCGAGGAGGCTGAACGGCGCTGCGCCGGGAAGGGGACTGTCGTTGCTGGCGCTCCATCCAGGCCAGCCATTGGGGCCGTTTTCGCCCGTGAACCACACACCGGCCCAAATGTTGCCGCTTGCGCTGATGTCGATCCAGTCACCGTTCTTGAGGTTCACGGTGGTATCTACGTCGGTGTTCCATTCTGCGACGGTGATGTACTTGTCTACAATGACAGGCATTTCCCCTCGTTTCTCTGTTCGAGTTGTCCTTATCTGCCGATCAATTCGGCCATCGTCATCCGTCTCGGACAGCCACCTGTTGCACTCGAATGGCCACTTCGAGGCGTCCGACTCGTTGGTTACTTAGATTCGCTCCAAGTGTCACCCCGGACGAGTGCCACTGTTGTCGGGTCGAATGCGGAGTGACTTCAGCGGCCCAAGTTCCCGGAAGGTGAATGTGCGGAGGCATACGCTTCCCGGCACGAAATCGTCTGCAGACGAGTCGACTTGGACTTCGCCGCTACTGCCTCCGTACAGGGTGAGGAGACGTTGGCGTCTGTGCCGACCCCATCGATGTCGGCGGTGTGGATGACGCTGCGGTACTCGGCCATGCAGCCCCCAGGTATCGGACGCTGCAAACTTCCCTTTTCGTGCTCGCTGATCGCAACCCAAGCGGAGTCGTAGATTTCCTCGTCCGTGATTTTCGACTACGTCTCTTGCTGCCCGTGATTTCCGCAAGTGATGACGTTGAGTGCTGCCCGGTAGTCGTATTGCGTACGGATTGGTGACCCCGATGAGTATCAGTCGTTGCGCCAGTGGCTGTGTCGGAAAAACGTAGGACGTCATCGACCGCTTAGCGGGTCCGGTCCTGACTCGACGGCATGACGTGTGCGTAGGTGGAAGTGCCTCAGGGGCGCATGTGGGCACGCCAGGCGCCTTCCATCGCTCGATGCGTCATGATCCAGCGGTGGACGAGTATGCGTGGGCCGCGAGCCCTGAAATGCCGGCCGCCGAGGCGGTGCGGGCGGGCTGGGTGGCGACCGTCGCGGCTCTGCCTGCAGGGAGCAAGATCACCGGAGCGGTTATCGGTCGCCAGCCCTTTGGGGTCTTCGTACGAATAGATGGTGCGCGGGACGCCATCGCGCTGGCGGAGATCACGCGCATGCCGCTGGGGATGGAGCTTCCGGCCCTCGGGGCCTCGGTCAGTGGTGAGGTCTACTGGCACGACGACCGCAACCACCAGGTCAGGGTCCGGCTCGATGAGTGGCAGGTAGCCGGCGCGTGATCGAACCTGGGCCGTCTCTGGGCCGTCCGAGGGTGCTCAGTGGCGACCGG
Source organism: Streptomyces sp. NPDC055013 (assembly GCF_053608645.1). Classification (NCBI taxonomy): domain Bacteria; kingdom Bacillati; phylum Actinomycetota; class Actinomycetes; order Kitasatosporales; family Streptomycetaceae; genus Streptomyces; species Streptomyces sp. NPDC055013. The sequence continues at coordinate 152,798 of NZ_JBSGVW010000011.1, read as the reverse complement.
TGACGGCTACTAACGACAGTCGTAGCCGGTGGCAGCCGCAGGTCACCCAAGTGGATCTGCGACACTGGGGGAGTTATGCCTGCACCCGGAGAACTCACTTTCGTCGCCCCCCGCGGAGCCAAGAAGCCGCCGCGGCACCTTGCCGACCTCACGCCTGCTGAGCGCAAGGACGTCGTCGCTGCGATCGGCGAGAAGCCGTTTCGTGCCAAGCAGCTGTCGCAGCACTACTTCGCGCGGTACGCGCACGAGCCGGAGCAGTGGACCGACATCCCGGCCGGGGCGCGGGCCAAGCTGCGGGAGGAGCTGTTCCCCGAGCTGATGACGGTCGTACGGCATCTGTCGACCGACGAGGGCACCACGCGCAAGACGCTGTGGCGGCTGTTCGACGGGACGCTCGTCGAGTCGGTGCTGATGCGGTATCCGGACCGGGTGACCATGTGCATCAGCTCCCAGGCGGGATGCGGGATGAACTGCCCGTTCTGTGCCACGGGGCAGGCGGGACTGGACCGGAATCTGTCGACCGCCGAGATCGTGCACCAGATCGTGGACGGGATGCGGGCGCTCCGGGACGGGGACGTGCCCGGTGGGCCCGCCCGGCTGTCCAACATCGTCTTCATGGGGATGGGCGAGCCGCTCGCCAATTACAACCGGGTCGTGGGCTCCATTCGGCGGCTGACCGATCCGGAGCCGGACGGGCTCGGGCTGTCCCAGCGCGGGATCACCGTCTCGACCGTCGGTCTCGTCCCGGCCATCCACCGGTTCGCCGACGAGGGCTTCAAGTGCCGGCTCGCGATCTCGCTGCACGCGCCCGACGACGAGCTGCGCGACACCCTCGTCCCCGTGAACACGCGGTGGAAGGTGCGCGAGGTGCTCGACGCCGGGTTCGAGTACTCCGCCAAGTCGGGCCGTCGGCTGTCCATCGAGTACGCGCTCATCCGGGACATCAACGACCAGGCCTGGCGAGGTGACCGGCTCGGGCGGCTGCTCAAGGGCAAGCCGGTGCATGTGAACCTGATCCCGCTGAACCCGACTCCGGGCTCCAAGTGGACCGCGTCGCGCCCCGAGGACGAGAAGGCGTTCGTGGAGGCCATCGCCGCCCATGGTGTGCCGGTGACGATTCGGGACACCCGTGGTCAGGAGATCGACGGGGCGTGTGGGCAGCTCGCCGCGACCGAACGGTAGTCTGACCGCCGTAGGTACATTTTCATATGGCGTGAATACATCTTCATATTCCGACAGGGGAGCGCCACAGCGCTGAGAGTGCGGCATCGGCCGCAGACCCTCCGAACCTGGCCCAGGTCATTCTGGGTAGGGAGATCGGTCACCACTCGAGCTGTTGCGCCCTGCCCGGAGCCCTCCCAAGGGTTCCGGGCAGGGCCGCGTCTCTTCCTGGTCACCCCCAGGAGGAATTAGTGAGCATCACCAAGAAGTCCACGGTGAAGACCATGGCCCTGGCCGTCGGGCTGGGCCTCGTCGCGCTGCCCGGGCTGACCGCGTGCGGGTCGTCCGACGCCGGCAGCGGCGACGGCGGCGGATCCAAGACCGTCACGCTCGTCAGCCACGACTCGTGGGCCGTCTCGAAGAGCGTCCTCGCCGCCTTCGAGAAGCAGTCCGGCTACAAGGTCAGGGTCCTGGAGGACGGCGACGCCGGCCAGGCCGTCAACAAGGCCATCCTCACCAAGGACAACCCGCAGGGCGACGTCTTCTTCGGCGTCGACAACACCCTGCTCTCGAGGGCGCTCGACAACGGGCTGTTCCAGTCGTACGAGCCGAAGGGCTCGGACAAGATCAAGGCCGAGTACCTGGCCGACCAGGACAAGCACCGGGTCACCCCGATCGACACCGGCGACATCTGCGTCAACTACGACAAGGCGTACTTCAGCGAGCACAAGCTGAACCCGCCGACCTCCCTCGACGACCTGATCAAGCCCGAGTACAAGAACCTCCTCGTCACCGAGAACGCCTCCGCCTCCTCGCCCGGCCTCGGCTTCCTCCTCGGCACCGCCGCCAAGTACGGCGACGACGGCTGGCAGGACTACTGGAAGAAGCTGAAGGCCAACGGCGTGAAGGTCGTCGACGGCTGGGAGCAGGCCTACAACGAGGAGTTCTCCGGCTCCGCCGGCGGCAAGAAGGCCAAGGCCGACCGTCCGCTCGTCGTGTCGTACGCCTCCTCGCCGCCCGCCGAGGTGATCTACGCCGATCCGAAGCCGACGACGGCCCCCACGGGGGTCGCCCAGGGCACCTGCTTCCGCCAGGTCGAGTACGCCGGCCTGCTCAGCAACGCCCGGAACACCGAGGGCGGCAAGGCGCTCCTCGACTTCCTGCTCACCAGGACGTTCCAGGACGACATGCCGCTCAACATGTTCGTCTACCCCGTGGTCGAGGGTGCCCAGGTGCCCGCGGAGTTCGCGAAGTACGGACCGCAGGCCAAGGACCCCGAGACCCTGGACCCGGCGAAGATCGCCGACAACCGTGACGACTGGGTCAAGTCGTGGACCTCGCTCGTTCTGAAGTAGCCCCCCACGAGGGCACCCCCGACGAGGGCACGCCCCGCAAGGGCGCCTTCCGCAGGGGACGCGCGCGAAGCGCGGCGGTGCGGTTCGGCCTCATCGCCGTGCCCGTCGCGTTCTTCGCGGTCTTCTTCGCCCTTCCCGTCGCCGCGATCGTCGCGCGCGGCCTGAAGGCCGACGGGGTCTGGCAGTTCGGGCGCCTCCTGGAGGTGCTCGGGCAGTCCGACATCCGGCATGTCCTGTGGTTCACGACCTGGCAGGCGCTCGCCTCCACCGCGCTGACCCTGCTGATCGCGCTGCCGGGCGCCTACGTCTTCGCCCGCCTGGAGTTCCCCGGCAAGCAGATCCTGCGAGCCGTGGTGACCGTCCCGTTCGTGCTGCCGACGGTCGTCGTCGGCACGGCGTTCCTCGCGCTGGTCGGCCGTGGCGGACTCCTCGACGAGCTGTGGGGCGTACGGCTCGACACCACCGTGTGGGCCATCCTGCTCGCTCACGTCTTCTTCAACTACGCCGTCGTCGTACGGACGGTCGGCGGGCTCTGGTCGCAGCTCGATCCGCGGCAGGAGGAGGCCGCGCGGATGCTGGGGGCGTCGCCCCTGAAAGCCTGGCGCCAGGTCACCCTCCCGGCGCTCGGGCCCGCCGTGGCCGCCGCCGCGCTGATGGTCTTCCTGTTCACCTTCACCTCCTTCGGTGTGGTGCAGATTCTCGGCGGCCCGACCTTCTCGACGCTCGAAGTCGAGATCTACCGGCAGACGTCGGAGATCTTCGACCTGTCCACGGCGGCCGTCCTGACGATCGTCCAGTTCCTCGCCGTCGGCGCGATCCTCGCCGTTCACGCCTGGACGGTACGGCGGCGGGAGAGCGCCCTGCGCCTGGTGGACGCGTCGGTGACCGCGCGGCGGCCGCGCGGGGCGGGGCAGTGGTCGCTGCTGGCCGGTGTCCTGGTCGTCATCGCCGTACTCCTGGTGTTGCCGCTGGCCGTGCTGGTGCAGCGGTCGCTGGACGCGCCCGACTTCGGCTACTACCGGGCGCTGACCAGTGCCGACGTCGGCGTCTTCCTCGTCCCGCCCATCGAGGCCATCGGCAATTCGCTGCAGTACGCCGTCGCCGCCACCGCCATCGCCGTGCTGATCGGCGGTCTGGCCGCGGCCGCGCTGACCCGACGGGACGCGGGCCGGTCCGTACGGGGCTTCGACGCGCTGCTGATGCTGCCGCTCGGGGTGTCCGCGGTGACGGTCGGCTTCGGGTTCCTGATCGCCCTCGACGAGCCGCCGCTGGACCTCAGAAGTACGTGGATCCTGGTCCCGCTCGCGCAGGCGCTGGTCGGCGTGCCCTTCGTCGTGCGGACCATGCTGCCCGTGCTGCGTGCCGTGGACCAGCGGCTGCGCGAGGCGGCTTCGGTGCTGGGGGCGTCGCCGTGGCGGGTCTGGCGTGAGGTGGATCTGCCGATGGTGCGGCGGGCGCTGCTGATCGCGGCCGGGTTCGCCTTCGCGGTGTCGCTGGGCGAGTTCGGGGCGACCGTGTTCATCGCGCGGCCCGACAACCCGACGCTGCCGGTGGCCGTGGCGAGGCTGCTCGGGCGGGCCGGCGATCTCAACTACGGGCAGGCGATGGCCCTTTCGACGATTCTGATGATCGTGTGCGCGGTGGCGCTGCTGGTGCTGGAGCGGCTGCGCACCGACCGGACCGGGGAGTTCTAGATGCTGCTGAGCCTTGCGGACGCGACGGTGCGGTTCGACGGGCGTGCCGTGCTGGACGCGGTCGGCCTCGACGTAACCGAGCACGAGATCGTGTGCGTGCTGGGGCCGAGCGGCAGCGGCAAGTCGACGTTGCTGCGGGTGGTGGCCGGGCTCCAGCCACTGGACGAGGGGCGGGTGTTGCTCGACGGGCGGGACCAGGAGGGGGTGCCCGCGCACAAGCGGGAGGTCGGGCTGATGTTCCAGGACCACCAGCTCTTCCCGCAGCGGGACGTCGGCGGCAACGTGGCCTTCGGGGCGCGGATGCACGGCGCCTCGAAGGCCGAACAGGCCGATCGGGTAGGGGAGTTGCTCGATCTGGTCGGACTGCCGGGCGCCGCCCGCCGCGCCGTCGCCTCCCTGTCCGGCGGTGAGCAGCAGCGGGTGGCGCTGGCCCGTGCGCTCGCGCCGAGGCCGCGGTTGCTGATGCTGGACGAGCCGCTGGGTCAGCTCGACCGCTCGCTGCGGGAGCGGCTCGTGGTCGAACTCCGGGAACTGTTCGGCCGGTTGGGCACCACTGTGCTGGCCGTGACGCACGACCAGGGCGAGGCCTTCGCGCTCGCCGACCGGGTCGTGGTGATGCGGGACGGGCGGATCGCCCAGACCGGTACGCCGCTCGAGGTGTGGCAGCGTCCGGTGGACGAGTTCGTGGCGCGCTTCCTCGGGTTCGAGAACGTGGTCGAGGGCACGGTCGCGGGGGAGGTCGCGGACACCCCCTGGGGCAAGCTGCCCGTGGGCGAGAACGCCGCGCAGGGCACCCGGACGCTGCTCGTGCGGCCGGCCGGGGTGCGGCTCGTGGCCCCGGACTCGGGGCTGCGCTGCACGGTCACGGCGCGCACGTTCAAGGGCACGCATGTCGCCGTGCACCTCCAGCCGGAGGACGCGCCGCGCCTGGAGGCGGCGTGTGCGCTGCGGGAGGCGCCCGAGGTCGGGGACGCCGTCGGCGTGGGGTTCGACGCGGCGGAAATTGTGGTGCTGGGCTGATCACCCCGCACATAGGGTGCGGGGCATGACGTCACTCCCGCATGATCGTTACTGCGACGAAATCGCCCACCAGATCGGCCTGTTGAGGGCCCTGGTGACTTCGGGCGCCGACCTGTCGGCCACCGTTCCGACCTGCCCGGACTGGTCGCTGGAACAGCTCGTCCGGCACACGGGCGGCGCCCTGCGCTGGGTGGAGCTGACCGTGCGGACGCGGGCCGAGGAGGAGGTCCCGGAGGAGCAGGTGCCGGGATTCGCCGGCCCCGAGGGCGAGGGTGACGCCGCCGCGCTCGACGCATGGCTCGCTCAGACCGGCGAGATGATCGTCGGCACGCTGCGGGAGGCCGGTCCCGACGCCAAGGTGTGGGGCTGGGCCGGCGTGCTCAACGCCGGATTCTGGGCCCGGCGTATGACCCACGAGATCACGATCCATCGCGCGGACGCGACACTCGCCGCCGGACTGCCCTACGAGGTGGCGCCCGACGTCGCCGCCGACGCGATCGACGAGTGGCTGGAGATCGTCGAGTGGGCGCAGCGGACGCTTCCGGACGACCCGGCGCGAGAGCTGTGCCGGCCAGGGAGCAGCATCCATCTGCACGCCACGGACAGTACCGCCGAGGTGAACGCCGAATGGCTTGTCGAACTCGACCACGAAGTCGTCGCCTGGCGGCGCGGCCACGAGAAGGCGACCGTCGCGCTCCGCGGCCCGCTCACCGCCGTACTGCTCGCCTTCTACCGCCGACTGCCGCTGGACAGCCCGGAGCTGGAGGTCCTCGGCGAGCGGGAGCTGCTGGAGTTCTGGCTGGAGCGGGCGACGTTCGGCTGACAGGCGCGGGGCGTGGCTCTGTGGAGCAGGCGTGTGGCCCGCCCCCGGGGGAAGGGGACGGGCCACAGCGGAGGTGCTCTACGGGCGCGTCAGCGGTCGCTGCTCGCCCCGCGGCGCCGCAGTCCGAAGAAGACCGCGCCGCCACCGATGGCGACCAGGCCGACCGCGATGCCGGCGATCAGACCGGTGTTGGAGTTCGCACCGGTCTCGGCGAGGTTGGAGTCGTCGGTCGCCGGAGACGGGGCGCTGCTCGCCGTGTCCGCGGGAGCGGTGCTCTCGCTCTCCGAGGGCGCGGGGGCCGGCGTCTCCTCGGCCGGGGTCGAGGCGGAGTCGGACGGGGTCGGGGTGTCCGACGGAGCCGGCGGCTCCTCCTCTTCCTTCTTGCAGGCCGTCGACGGGGTCGTCAGGTTCGGCTTGATGTCCTCGTCGACGTAGCCCGCGGCCTTGACGTGGACGCGGTACTCGGCGTCCGGCTTCCAGTTCTCGGCGAAGGTGATGGTGACACCCTCGCGGGAGCCCTTGACCACCTGCTCGCCGACCTTCTTCAGGTCGGCGCCGTTGTTCTGCAGGTAGACGCTGACGGTCGCGGGGATGCCGCTGGGGTCCACGTCGGTGACCGTGATGACGCCCTTGTCGCCGTCGCACTTGGCTTCGGCGGAGAATTCACTGATGTTGCAGGCGAGGGCGTTGCCCGCGAAGCCGAGCGTGAGGGCGGCGGAGGCGGACGCAACACCAAGAGCGCGCACGGAGCGCGCAACGGTACGGCGGTTTATGGACACGTTTGTCCTTACGAGTTGCACCACTGAGGGGGGTTGAACGAGGCGGCGATGTGACATCACCGTCCCCAGGAGTCTCACAGGTTTATAAGCGTGGCATAAGCAGTGTCAACGCGTACGCCCCCCACGCACGTTGCCTTTGCCCTCTTATTGCTCGCTGAGGCGTTTCAGCGCCTGCGGAGCCTGCTCGATCCGGTCGACCAGGGCGATACGGGACTCCATCGACCGATCCCGGGCGAGGGCCTGCAACAGCGGCCAGGTCGGCAACTGCTCCGTCCAGTGCGCCCTGTTCACGAGCACCATCGGGGTGGGCTCGCCGCGCGACTCGTAGTAGTTGGGCGTCGCATTGTCGAAGATCTCCTGCACGGTGCCGGCGGCGCCCGGCAGGAAGACGACGCCCGCGTTCGACCGGGCCAGGAGGCCGTCCTCGCGGGTGGCGTTGGCGAAGTACTTCGCGATGTGGGAGGCGAAGGGGTTCGGCGGCTCGTGGCCGTAGAACCAGGTCGGGATGCCGACGGAGCGGCCGCCCTGCGGCCAGCGGGCGCGCACCTCGAAGGCGGCCGTCGCCCACTCGGTGATCGAGGGTGTGAACAGGGGCGCCTTCGCCAGGAGCCGGAGGGCGTCGCCGAGCATCTCGTCGTCGTGCGGGGCGGCGTACGCGCCGAGGTTCGCCGCTTCCATCGCGCCCGGGCCGCCACCGGTGGCGACCGTGAAGCCGGCGCGGGCCAGTTCCCGGCCGAGCCGCGCGGCCCCCTCGTACGCCTCCGTGCCGCGCCGCATCGCGTGGCCGCCCATGACGCCCACCACCCGGGTGCCGGACAGGAGTTCGTCGAGCGCGTCCGATATGGAGTCGTCGTGGATCGCGCGGAGCATGGAGGCGTGGATGTCGCGGTCCGCCTTGGTCTGCTGGAACCAGGCGTACGCGTGGGCGTCGGGCGTGTTCTCGTAGCCGTCCGCCAGCGACGCGAAGAGATCGTCGGGTGAGTAGACCAGGCCCCGGTACGGGTCGAAGGGCAGGTCGGGGACCGGCGGGAAGACCAGGGCGCCGTCCGTGCGGATCTTGGCGGCCGCGTCCTCGCGCATCGGGCAGCCGAGGAAGACGGCGCCCGCCGTGTCCGCGGTGAGCAACTCGCGCGTACGGTCCGTCAGGTCGACGGCCTGGACACGGAATCCGGCCAGGGAGCCGCGCGCCGAGACGGTCGCGTCGAACTCCTCCAGCGTCTCTATCTCACGGTCGTCGTGGTGGGCCGCATGGGCGGGCATCGTCTGCACCCGCCCATGCTAGGCACCCGGCAAAGGACGGTGGGGATCAGCCCTCGATGGCCGACGGGTCCATCCACACGACCTCCCAGGTGTGGCCGTCGAGGTCGTCGAAGGCGCGGCCGTACATGAAGCCGTGGTCCTGGGTCTCGCCGGTGACGGAGCCGCCCGCGGCGACCGCCTTCTCGACCAGCTCGTCGACCTTCTCGCGGCTCTCCGAGCTCAGCGCGATCAGCACCTCGCTGGTCTTCGTCGCGTCCGCGATCGGCTTCTTCGTGAACTGGGCGTACTTCTCGTGGGTGTGCACCATCGCGACGATGGTCTCGCTGATCACGACCGACGCGGTGGTGTCGTCGCTGAACTGCTCGTTGATCGCGAAGCCGAGCTCGGTGAAGAACTTCCTCGAGGCGCCGAGGTCGTTCACGGGCAGGTTCAGGAAGATCATCTGCTGGTAGGCGGGGGCGGTCATCGTGGTCTCTCCCTCGGGTGGCTGCTGCTTTCGCTGTTGTTCGGTGGGATAGACCGGGGGTCCGAGCGGAAGTCATCGCCTTGCGGAGATTTTTTTCCTACGAGTTTTTCGACCGGCTCGGTGGGGCCCGTCGGGAGGCTTCAGCGGGACAGGGGCGCCGCGGCCAGTTCGGCCACGATCAGGGTGAGCGGGCAGAAGAGGACCAGCAGCGCGCCGACGCGCACGGCTGCCGCGCTGCGGAGCAACGTGGCGGGGGCGCCGAGGCGGAGCAGTGCGGCCGTGGTGTCGGCGCGGGCCTGCTTGGCCTCCACGGCGGCTGTGAGGAGGGTGGCCACGGCACAGCCGGCGACCACGGTGGCGCCGACGGCGGTGAGGGGGCCGATGGCGTCGGTGGCCGCGGGGGCGGACAGGGGCGCCATGGCGTACGCCGCCGAGGCCACGGCGCTGACGACGCCGAGGGGACGGCCGATGCGGGTGGCTTCCGCCATCAGGACGCGGCCCGCGAGGAGGCGTACCGCGCCCGGTCGTACGGCCTGCAGGACGCGGCCGCAGAGGTGGGTGAGGCCGGGGGCGGCGAGGGCCAGCCCGAGGGCCGTCAGGAGCCAGCCGACCAGGACTCCGGCGGGGCCGGTGGGGAGGGCGGCGGGGACGGTGAGCGGAGTGGGGGTGGCGGCCCGGCCGGCGTAGGCCTCCACGGCGATGCCGGCGGCGAGGACCGCGATGCCCCAGGGCAGGCCGGCGGGGTGATTGCCGGGAGCCGGCAGATGGGTCGCGTGGTCCGGCGTCTGCCAGGTGTCGTCGACCGCCGCCGGGGCGTCACTCGCGTGGCCGGGCGCCGGTGGGGTGCCGTCCTTCTCCGGAGCGGGCGCCACCTCGGCGGCACGACTGTCCGCGGCCGGCGCGGCAGCGCCCCCGCTGTCCTCCGTGGTGCCCGGCGCGGCCGCGCGGCCCCGCCTCACCTGGCCCCCGAACGGCCGTCGCGCGCCCCGCGCCCCGGTGGGCCCGGGCTCCTTCGGGCGCAGGGCCAGCGCCACCGTCGTCGACGCGATGGCCGGGGTCAGGGTCAGCAGGGTCAGAGCGGCCGGCAGAGGGAGGGGGGCGTTCGCCGCCAGGAACTGCGAGGCGGCGCCGTCGAAGGGCATTCCGGTCAGGTCGCCCCGTAGGTGGAGGAAGACGAGCAGGGCGAGCATCGAGCCGAGAGCGCAGGACAGGGCCGTGGTGGTGGCCGAGACCAGCATCAGGCGGGCCGGACCCAGGCCGATCGCCGACAGGCCGGGGCGCGGCTTGGTACCGGGGTCGGTGCGGGCCACCGCCACCGCGAAGTGGATCGTCGCGGCCATCGGGGGCACGCACCAGGCAAGCCGCAGCGCCGACGCGGCCGAGTCGGCGTGGGACATGGCGTAGCCCAGGGCGCACAGCAGCAGGAAGCCCGTGCCCGCCGACGCCGTGGCCAGGAGCAGGCGGCGCAGCTGTACGGCGGGCTGGGCGCCGCGGCTCAGACGGAGAGCGAGCACGCGGCCCGGCCTTCCGTCGCGGTGACCGGGGGCAGGTGCACCGTGTTCACGCGCCGGCCGTCGAGCAGGGCGAGGGTGCGGTCGGCGAAGGCCGCGTTCTCCGCGTCGTGGGTGGCCAGGACCACGGTGATGCCGTGCGAGCGGGCCGCTGTCGTCAGGGTGCGCAGGACGTGCGCGCGGTCGGTGCGGTGCAGCGGGGCCGTCGGCTCGTCGGCGAACAGGACCGTGGGGGAGGGGGCCAGGGCTCGGGCGAGACACACGCGCTGGCGTTCGGCCTGGACCAGCTGGTGCGGGCGCTTGCGGGCCGCCTCGCCGACATCGAGGCGGTTCAGCCACTCCAGCGCGGTCGTCTTGGCGCGGCGACGGCTGGTGCCGCGCAGCATCAGCGGGAGCGCGGCGTTCTCCCAGACGTTCAGCTCGGGGACGAGCGAGGGGGCCGGGTCGATCCAGGTGAAGCGGTCGCGGCGGAGCCGTTCGCGCGCCATCGGGGTCATGGTGTGCACCGGCACGCTGTTGAACCAGACCTCGCCGCTCCGGGCGGGGGCCAGGCCGGACAGACACTGCAGGAGAGCCGTCTTGCCGCTGCCGCGGGGACCGGTGACGGCGAGGATCTCACCCTCACGCACACCCAGCGAGACCCCGCCGAGCGCGGGGGAGCCGTCGCGGTGCGTGAAGTGCAGCGCGCGTGCCCAGAGCACGTCGTTGTCCGGCGGAGCCTCCATGGGCGTACACCTCGTCAGATCCGTAGTTCCCGGGCCGTTCCCCCGTGCGGGGGAACGAAGACAGGGCCGATCGGTTACAAGGCACGCTAAGGATCCGGGGGCGCAACGACGGACAGCACGCGGCGGGGGTGCACCCTTCTCACTCCTACGGGTGCACCCCCGCCGTCGCGCGAACCTCGTGAGGTCAGAGCTTGGTCCAGGCCTCCGTGAGCGTCGCGCGCAGGATCTGCTCGATCTCGTCGAACGTCTCCTGGTTGGAGATCAGCGGCGGCGCGAGCTGGACGACCGGGTCGCCTCGGTCGTCGGCACGGCAGTACAGGCCGTTGTCGAACAGGGCCTTGGAGAGGAAGCCGTACAGAACCCTCTCGGTCTCCTCGTCGTTGAACGACTCCTTGGTCGCCTTGTCCTTGACGAGCTCGATGCCGTAGAAGAAGCCGTTGCCGCGGACGTCGCCGACGATCGGAAGGTCGTGCAGCTTCTCCAGCGTCGCGCGGAACGCGGCCTCGTTGTCGAGGACGTGCTGGTTGAGCTTCTCGCGCTCGAAGAGGTCGAGGTTGGCGAGGCCCACCGCCGCCGACACCGGGTGGCCGCCGAAGGTGTAGCCGTGCAGGAAGGTGTTGTCGCCCTTGTAGAACGGCTCGGCCAGGCGGTCGGAGATGATGCAGGCGCCGATCGGGGAGTAGCCCGAGGTCATGCCCTTGGCGCAGGTGATCATGTCCGGGACGTAGCCGAACTTGTCGCAGGCGAACATCGTGCCGAGGCGGCCGAAGGCGCAGATGACCTCGTCCGACACCAGCAGGACGTCGTACTGGTTGCAGATCTCGCGCACCCGCTGGAAGTAGCCGGGCGGGGGCGGGAAGCAGCCGCCCGCGTTCTGGACCGGCTCCAGGAAGACCGCGGCGACGGTCTCAGGGCCCTCGAAGAGGATCTGCTGCTCGATCTGGTCGGCGGCCCAGCGGCCGAAGGCCTCCGGGTCGTCACCGAAGATCGGGGCGCGGTAGATGTTGGTGTTCGGCACCTTGTGCGCGCCCGGGACCAGCGGCTCGAAGGGGGCCTTGAGGGCCGGCAGGCCCGTGATGGACAGGGCGCCCTGCGGGGTGCCGTGGTAGGCGACCGCGCGCGAGATGACCTTGTGCTTGGTGGGCTTGCCGGTCAGCTTGAAGTACTGCTTGGCCAGCTTCCAGGCGGTCTCCACCGCCTCGCCGCCGCCGGTGGTGAAGAAGACCTTGTTGAGGTCGCCCGGCGCGTGGTCCGCGATACGCTCGGCCAGCTCCACGGCCTTCGGGTGCGCGTAGGACCAGATCGGGAAGAATGCCAGCTCCTGAGCCTGCTTGAAGGCGGTCTCGGCCAGCTCGACGCGGCCGTGCCCGGCCTGCACCACGAACAGGCCGGCGAGCCCGTCGAGGTAGCGCCTGCCCTTGTCGTCGTAGATGTAGGTGCCCTCGCCCCGGACGATCGTCGGGACGGGGGCCTTCTCGTACGAGGACATACGCGTGAAGTGCATCCACAAGTGGTCGTACGCGGTCCTGCTGAGGTCCTGAGGGCTGTTGGTGCTCACGGTTATCGGGTCCTCACGGTTATCGGGTTCCCCACATGTAGGTCTGCTTCTTGAGCTTGAGGTAGACGAAGCTCTCCGTCGAGCGCACTCCGGGGACGGCGCGGATGCGTCGGTTGATGACGTCCAGGAGGTGGTCGTCGTCCTCGCAGACGATTTCCACCATCAGGTCGAAGGACCCGGCCGTCATCACCACGTACTCGCATTCGGCCATGGCGGTCAGTGCGTCGGCCACGGACTCCACGTCGCCCTCGACATGCACGCCGACCATCGCCTGCCTGCGGAAGCCCACGGTGAGCGGGTCCGTGACGGCGACGATCTGCATGACGCCCTGGTCGAGCAGCTTCTGGACGCGCTGGCGCACGGCGGCCTCGGACAGGCCGACGGCCTTGCCGATGGCGGCGTACGGCCGGCGGCCGTCCTCCTGAAGTTGTTCGATGATGGCAAGGGAGACGGCGTCCAGCTGAGGACCGCCGTTCCTGGACTCGCGGGAGTCCCTGTGCTCTGCGCTTCGACTGGCCACGACGTCACTGTGCACGACGTCTCGATAGTTCCGCAAGGTCGAGGCGATGAAATTCGTTGTTTACGCGACCGAGACCTGCGGATTTCGCAGAAGGGGCCCCAGTGGGGGTGTTGAAAACGTGGGTCAGCCGATTAGGGTGGGTGTCTCAGAGAATGGACAGTTCGACCTGACAGGAGGCCGGCAGTGAGCACCGAGCTGCGTCGTCTGCGCAACTACATCGACGGTGAGTTCCGGGACGCCGCCGACGGACGGACCACCGAGGTGGTCAACCCCGCGACGGGCGAGGCGTACGCAACCGCACCGCTGTCCGGGCAGGCGGACGTCGACGCCGCGATGGAGGCCGCCGCGCGCGCCTTCCCCGCGTGGCGTGACGCGACCCCCGCCGAGCGACAGAAGGCCCTGCTGAAGATCGCCGACGCGTTCGAGGAGCGGGCCGAAGAGCTCATCGCGGCCGAGGTGGAGAACACGGGCAAGCCGATCGGACTCACGCGGTCCGAGGAGATCCCGCCGATGGTCGACCAGATCCGCTTCTTCGCGGGCGCGGCGCGGATGCTCGAGGGCCGCTCGGCCGGTGAGTACATGGAGGGCCTGACCTCCATCGTCCGCCGTGAGCCGATCGGCGTCTGCGCGCAGGTCGCGCCCTGGAACTACCCGATGATGATGGCCGTATGGAAGTTCGCGCCGGCTCTCGCGGCGGGCAACACGGTCGTCCTGAAGCCGTCGGACACCACTCCGGCGTCGACCGTCCTGATGGCCGAGATCATCGGAGGCGTCCTGCCCAAGGGTGTCTTCAACGTCATCACCGGCGACCGTGACACCGGGCGGCTGATGGTCGAGCACCCGACTCCGGCGATGGCTTCCATCACCGGTTCGGTGCGGGCCGGTATGTCGGTCGCCGAATCCGCGTCCAAGGACCTCAAGCGGGTCCACCTGGAGCTGGGCGGCAAGGCGCCGGTCGTCGTCTTCGCCGACACCGACATCGCCAAGGCCGTCGAGGACATCTCCGTCGCGGGCTTCTTCAACGCCGGGCAGGACTGTACGGCCGCCACGCGCGTCCTCGTCCACGAGGCCATCCACGACGAGTTCGTGCAGGCGCTCGCGAAGGCAGCCGCCGACACCAAGACCGGGCAGCCGGACGACGAGGACGTGCTGTTCGGCCCGCTCAACAACCCGAACCAGCTCAAGCAGGTCTCCGGGTTCATCGAGCGGCTGCCCGCCCACGCCAAGGTCGAGGCCGGCGGTCACCGGGTCGGTGACAAGGGGTACTTCTTCGCGCCGACCGTGGTGTCCGGCCTGAAGCAGGACGACGAGATCGTCCAGAAGGAGGTCTTCGGCCCGGTCATCACCGTGCAGTCCTTCTCGGACGAGGCGCAGGCCGTCGAGTGGGCCAACGGCGTCGAGTACGCCCTCGCTTCGTCGGTTTGGACCAAGGACCACGGGCGTGCGATGCGGATGTCCAAGGCGCTGGACTTCGGGTGCGTGTGGATCAACACGCACATCCCGCTGGTTGCGGAGATGCCGCACGGCGGGTTCAAGAAGTCCGGGTACGGCAAGGATCTGTCGGCGTACGGGTTCGACGACTACACGCGGATCAAGCACGTGATGACGTCCCTGGATGCGTAGGCCGTAGGCCGTATTTCGGCCGCGGGGGCGTGGGGGCTGATCGCGCAGTTCCCCGCGCCCCTGAGGGCGTGATCGACAGGGTGTCTGCTTGGCACCGTTCCGCTTGACGGGGCGTCCATTGCCCGGCTCCGTGTCGCGGCGGCATGCTGCGGCAATGGACCTCCCACCAGTGCACTCCCCGCTGTCCCGCCGGACTTTGCTGCGCACCCTCGGTGCGGGCGCTGCGCTCGGTGGGCTCGCCGGCTGCGGTGTGCGGCCCGCCTACGTGTCGCCCGGCGACCGGGCCGCCACCGATGTCTCCGCCACCGACAAGCGGCTGACGTGGGCGAACTGGCCCCTGTACATCGACACGGACGACGAGGACGCGACGCGCCGGCCGACCCTCGAGGGGTTCGAGAAGCGCACGGGCATCTCCGTCGACTATGTCGAGGAGATCAACGACAACGACGAATTCTTCGGCAAGATCAGCCCCGCCCTGATGAACCATCAGCGCACGGGCCGCGATCTCGTCGTCATCAGTGACTGGATGTGCGCCCGGTTCGTACGTCTGGGCTGGGTGCAGGAGATGGACCGGGCGCGTCAGCCGAACGTGACGAAGTACCTGGACCCGCTGCTGCGTTCACCGGCCTTCGATCGCGGACGGAAGTACACCGTGCCGTGGCAGTCGGGCATCACGGGCATCGCGTACAACCGCCGTCGGCTGGGCCGCGACATCCACAGCGTGGCCGAGCTGTGGGCGAGCGACCTGAAGGGCCGGGTGACCCTGCTCTCCGGTCTGGACGAGGCGTTCGCGCTGCTCATGCAGGGCAACGGCGTCGACATCACCCGCTGGACGGCGGACGACTTCCACACCGTCTGCGACCAGGTCGACAAGCAGGTCCGCAAGGGCCAGATCCGCCGCTTCACCGGCAACGACTACATCAAGGACCTGTCGAGCGGCGACGTCCT
Source organism: Streptomyces sp. NPDC055013 (assembly GCF_053608645.1). Taxonomy (NCBI): domain Bacteria; kingdom Bacillati; phylum Actinomycetota; class Actinomycetes; order Kitasatosporales; family Streptomycetaceae; genus Streptomyces; species Streptomyces sp. NPDC055013. The sequence continues at coordinate 137,355 of NZ_JBSGVW010000011.1, read as the reverse complement.
GGCCTGCCAGGCCTACTCGGGCGACGTCATCCAGCTCCAGGCGGACGACCCCGACATCCGCTTCGTCGTCCCCGAGGAGGGGGCCGAGCTGTGGTCGGAGTCCCTGATGGTCCCGAACCTGGCCCGCCACAAGGCCAACGCCGAGCGGCTGATCGACTACTACTACGACCCGGAGGTCGCCGCCGAACTGGCCGCCTGGGTCAACTACGTCTGCCCGGTCCCTGCCGCCCAGGACGTCCTCGCCTCCGCCAAGGACGAGGAGACGGCCGCCCTGGCCGAGGATCCGCTGATCTTCCCGGACACCGCGATGCGCCGGCGTCTCGCGATCGCTCGGGACATCACGTCGGACGAGCGGGTGGACTTCGCCCGGCGGTGGAACGCGATCGCGGGGTTGTAGGCGGCCCCCACGGCGCCTGTGCCCCTACCTGTGCCCCTACCTGTGCCCCTACCAGTGCCCCTGCCGGTGCACCGCCGTACGCCCCACCGTCGCCGCCAGTTTGCGCAGTCGGCGCCAGTCCAGGCGGGGGCCGCGCTGGGGGACGCCGGGGCGTTTGCGGGGGACGCGGACGCGCAGGGCGCCCGAAGTGATGCGGATGTGGACCGGAGCCGGCAGGACCAGGGCCTCGCCGTCGATGCCGGCCTCGATCTCCTCACGGTCGGCCTCGATGACCACTTCGGTCGCGGTGAGGATGCTCAGGCCGGGCGGCGCGGGGTCGAGGAGCAGTGCGGCGGCCTCGGCCGCGCTGTCCACCCTGATGCCGAGGACGCCCAGAGCGGCGGCGTCGAGGCGGTCGCGGCGGCCGAGCCCGAAGGGATCGTCCGTGCGGTAGGGGTTGTTGCTGACCAGCACGGCATGCGGGGCGTGGAGCGTCGTGTTCGCCGCCCGGACGGTCAGCAGCGGGCCCTGCTGGCGGGTGAGCAGGTCGGGCAGCAGTTCCAGGCTGGTGCCGATCTTGTCGTCGCGGTAGCCGGGGCTCTGCACGATGGCCGCGTACGCGCCGAAGGAGGCGTTGTTGACGAAGGGCCGGCCGCCGGCGAAGCCGAGGTCGACGCGCAGCTCCACGCCGTCGACGAGCGCGTCGAGGCAGGCGGCGGGATCCTCGCGGTCGAGGCCCAGGTCCATGGCGAAGTGGTTGCGGGTGCCGGCGCTGATCACCAGGAACGGGATGTCGTACGCGGCGGCGACGGCCGCGACCAGTGCCTGGGTGCCGTCCCCGCCGGCGACACCGAGCAGATCCGCGCCGTCCGAAACGGCCTTGCGGGCCAGGGCGGTGACGTCCTGATGCTCCTCGGGGTCCAGGAGGACGACCTCGGCGCCGAGCCGTTCCGCCTTCTCCTTGAGCGCGAAGCGTTCCACCTTCCCGCCGCCCGAGCGGGGGTTCATGATCAGGATCGCCCGCCGCGGTGGCGCCGCCCTGCGTCCCCGCATCACCCGCACCCGTGAGCTCCCGGTGCCCCGCAGCGCGTACCGGCCGCTCCACACGGCCACCGTCCACAGCGCCACGGACGCCAGCAGCGCCCAGAACAGGGTGGCAGCGAACAACGTGATCACGGCGGCCGGTACGACCAGGGCCACGACGCCCGCCAGCCAGCGCACCGGTCCGCGCAGCGTCAGCGTCCACCACACCGCGACGGCGCCGATCCCCAGGCCCGCCACACCGGCCACCAGCAGCAGCACGCCGCCGACCCCGCCGTAGGCGAGCGGCACGAGCAGCGCGAGCCCCGCTGCGGCAAGTGAGGCCCGTGCCGCCCAACGTTGCCCCCGGTAAGCCCGTTCGCTCAGGTCCAGGCCCATGCATCCTCCCTCGTCGGCGGACATCGTAGGGCCGGGCCGGTGCGGGCCGCATGGCGGCCGTCGGTTCGGGCTCCTCGACGGGAACCCGCTTTGAACGTGTTCAACTCCAAGCGTACGCTGCTCCCATGAGCGACAGAGCCGCCCTGCTCAAGGGCATCCGCGTCTGGCTGGCCTTCTTCGTCGTCTGCCTGGTGCTCAGCGGCGCCACGGCCTTCCCCCTCGTCCACGAACTGCGCTGGACCGAGGACCTGTTGCGCGCCCTGTCCGTGCCGGAGCACCTCCCCGGCCTCATGGACTGGATCGAGCGCGTCCGGCGTGGTCTCGACACCGCCGACGCCGACTACCCCTTCCTGCTCTACGGCACCGACTGGCTCGCCTTCGCCCATCTCGTCATCGCCGTCGCCTTCTACGGCCCCTACCGCGACCCGGTACGCAACATCTGGGTCGTCGAGTTCGGAATGATCGCCTGCGCGGGCATCATCCCGCTCGCCCTGATCTGCGGGCCGATCCGCGGCATCCCCTTGTGGTGGTCGGTGATCGACATCTCGTTCGGCGTCTTCGGGGTGATCCCGCTGTACGTCGTGCGCAAGAGGATCAAGCAGTTGGAAGCTCTGACGGATGCGTCGGCGCCTCCGGCCGCTGCCGCCGTCGTCACCGGTTGAACGCCGGGAAGCCGAAGCGCTGGACGAGGGCCAGGCCGTCGCCCTCGGGGGCTGCGACCCTGCGGAAGCTCTGAGCAAGCGCCCTGCACAACAAGGGGGTTGTGAGGGGTCGTCCTTGCGGGGCGTCGGTCGGCGAAAAAGTGTTATCGCCGGCCCCGTCACCGCGTCTCCACTCCCGGAATGTGATCTCCGATATAGCCAACCGTGCTGGTCAGGCTGAGAAGGTGCGTACGGGCAGCGCATGAGCCGGGAGAGGGCGTACGTGGACGAGGGAGCCGGCAGGCAGTGGCGCTCCACCATCGCGGCGGCGCAGGCCGGTGACCGGCAGGCGCTGGACGAACTGGTGGAGGGCTGGCTGCCGCTGGTCTACAACGTCGTCGGACGCGCCCTGAACGGCCATGCCGACGTCGACGACGTCGTCCAGGAGACCATGCTGCGCGCCGTCGGCAACCTCGGCTCGCTGCGGGACCCGGACAGCTTCCGCTCCTGGCTCGTCGCGATCGCCATGCGGCAGATCCGGGACCGGGCGCGCCGCAGACAGCCCGCCCGCCTCGACGAGTCCGCCGCGCACGAGGCCACCGACTTCGCCGAACTCACCGTCCTTCGGCTTCAGTTGGAGGGGCAGCGGCGCGAGGTCGCGGAGGCGGTGCGCTGGCTGGACGACGAGGACCGGCAGTTGCTGTCGCTGTGGTGGCTGGAGGTCGCGGGCGAGCTGACCCGGCGCGAACTGGCCGCCGCGGCCGGGATCAGCCGGCAGCACGCCGCGGTGCGCGTCCAGCGGGTGAAGGAACGGCTGGAGACCGCGCGCGGCATCGTCCGCGCACTCGACGGCGCCTGCCCCGACCTGCGCGAACCGACCGCCCGCTGGAACGGACGCCCGGACTCCGTCTGGCGCAAGCGACTGGCCCGGCACATCAGGGGCTGCGGCTACTGCGGCGACACCCGCGAGGCCGTCGTCCCCGCGGAACGCCTCCTCGTCGGCATCGCGCTCGTCCCGATCCCGGTCGGCTTCACCCTGTCGCTGGCACTGGGCGGCAAGACGGCGGTCGCGGCGACCGCCACGGCGGCCTCCGTCGGCTGGTCCGCGAAGGTGATGGCCGCGATCACCCAGCCCGCCGTGGCGGTGACGGCCGGGGCGACACTCGTCGCGGGCGGCGCGTACGTCGTCACCCAGACCCCGCAGGCCCCGCCGCGCGCGGCCGCCCCCACCGCGGCGAGCACGGCCCGCCCGCCCGCGCGGACCCCGCCCGTGACCCCGACGGCCACGCTCTCACCGCCATCCTCCCCCTCACCGTCTCCGTCACCGTCGCAAAAGACCGGGCTGTACGGCACGGTCGTCGACGCCGTCGACAAGGCTCCGGACCCCAACGCCGAGCCCGCCTCTCTGCCGCACCGCCGCGAGTCCGGCATCACCAGCACCTGGGGCGCGAAGGCAGTCATGCAGCACCGGGGCGAGAAGGTGACGCTCAGCGGTCAGGGCTACGTCCTGGTGCGCTGGCAGATCTCTCCGCAGTCACGGCCGGGCGCGCTGGTCATGCCGACCTGGACCGGCCTCAAGGGCAGGCTCTTCCATGTCGCCTCCGGCGGCGGCCGCCGCATGGACGACACCACAGGCCCCGGAACCACCGGCATGGGCGGCCCCGACACCGGCTACACGGTCCTGCCGGACGGCACCCAGCAGATGTGGCAGAACGAGTACTTCTACGTCGACGGCTCGGTCACCCTCAACCAGAACGAACGGGGCGCCGACTACGGCGTCATCGTCTTCCCGTCGACCTGGGAGGCGGCCGAGAAGGACGTGCGGACCGGACCCGACCAGGGCGCGATCCGCTACGGCCAGGTCCGCGACAACGGCAAGGAGACCGCACCGGTCCCGCAGTACGTCACCCGCGGCACCCCGGCCGATCCGGCGACGGTGTCTCAACGCTCGCGCGTCTAGCGGCCTCAGGCGTCGGACCGGGCGGCGAGCAGGCCGAGGAGGACGTCGACGCGGTTGGTCGTGATCGAGTCGACGCCGAGGTCCAGCAGGCGGCGCATGGAGCGCCGGGTGTCCGGGGTCCAGACGGACAGCAGATGACCGCCGCGGTGGACGCGCTCGGCGAGGGCGTGGTCGACCAGGCCGAAGCGGTAGTTGAGCCAACGCGGGCGCACCGCGTCCAGCAGGGCGGGGCGCGGCGGGGCCAGCGTCGTCCAGGTCAGGGCGATCTCGGCGGCCGGGTCGGCGGCCCGTACGGCGAGCATGGCCGGGGCGCCCGCGCAGTAGTACACGCGGTCCTGCGCCCCGCACTCGCGTACGACGTCCACGACCCGGCGCGCCGCCCGCACGTCGGGCGTGCCCGGCAGGTCGAGCATCACCCGGCTCCCGGCACACGCCGTCAGCGCCTCCCGCAGCGTCGGCACCCCGCCCGCCGTCAGACCGCGCACCTCGGCCGCGGACAGCGCGAGCAGTGGACGGTCCTGCTCCCACAGCCGCTTCAGCGTGTCGTCGTGCAGCAGCACCGGCACGCCGTCCTTGGTGAGCCGTACGTCGATCTCCACCGCTTCCGCGCCCCGTTCGAGCGCGGAGCGCAGGGAGGCGAGCGTGTTCTCGCGGACGCGGTAGGGGTCGCCGCGGTGGGCCACGGCGGTCACGTTCTGCATGAGGGCATTCCGGTCGGGGGCGGGGGCCATCGTGGACGGGTCGAGGCGTGGGGGGCGCCGCCGGCTCAGGAGGCGAGCCAGCCGGTGGTGTACGTGTCGATCTCGGCCCTGATCCGGGCCTTGCCCGGTTCGTCGAGGAAGGACACGTCCACGGCGTTCTTGGCCAGGTCGGCCAGGCCCCGCTCATCGAGGTCGAGGAGGCGAGCGGCGACCGCGTACTCGTTGTTGAGGTCGGTGCCGAACATGGGCGGGTCGTCGGAGTTGATGGTGACGATGACGCCGGCCTCGGTGAACTGCTTGATCGGGTGCTCGTCGATCGTGCGGACCGCGCGTGTGGCGATGTTGGAGGTCGGGCACACCTCCAGCGGGATCCGGTGCTCGGCGAGGTGCGCGAGCAGCTTCGGATCCTGCGCCGAGCTGGTGCCGTGCCCGATGCGCTCGGCGCGCAGGTGCGTGAGGGCGTCCCAGACCGTCTCGGGGCCGGTGGTCTCGCCCGCGTGCGGCACGGAGTGCAGTCCGGCGGCGATGGCCTGGTCGAAGTACGGCTTGAACTGCGGCCTCGGTACGCCGATCTCGGGCCCGCCGAGCCCGAAGGAGACCAGCCCCTCCGGGCGCAGCCGGTCGTCGGTGGCGAGCCGCACGGTCTCCGCGGCGGACTCCAGGCCGGCCTCGCCGGGAATGTCGAAGCACCAGCGCAGCACGGTCCCGAACTCGGCCTCGGCGGCCTTGCGGGCGTCTTCGATCGCCGCCATGAAGCCGCTCTCGTCGATGCCGCGGCGGGTGGAGGAGAACGGGGTGATGGTCAGCTCGGCGTACCGCACCTGCTGCCGGGCCAGCTCGCGGGCCACCTCGTACGTCAGCAGCCGTACGTCCTCCGGGGTGCGGATCAGATCCACGACGGACAGGTATACGTCGATGAAGTGCGCGAAGTCCGTGAACGTGAAGTAGTCGACCAGGGCCTCGGGGTCGGTGGGGACCTTGGAGTCGGGGTGGCGGGCGGCGAGTTCCGCGACGATGCGGGGGGAGGCGGAGCCGACGTGGTGGACGTGCAGTTCGGCCTTGGGCAGTCCGGCGATGAAGGCGTGCAGATCGCGCGGGACGCGGGCGTCGACGAGGTTGTCGGTCAAGGTTCCTCCCCAGGAACGGCGTCCCCGGCCGGATGTGTGGTCGGCGGGACGCGGGTGATCGGCTGATCGGTGACTCCGGATCATCGTATGCCGGGGCCGTGCCGGGAATGCCCGGGCCTTAGCATGACGGCACAAACGACGGAGGGGGGCCGGACATGTCCGACGACGCGCAGACGCCGGGGGCGGCGGAGGATGCGGCGGCCGGGGGGCCGGCTTCGCCCGGTGCGTCGGAGACGGGGGCGAGGACCTCGCTGGAGAAGACGGGGAGCGCCCCGTCCTCGGCCGAACGGGATCCGTGGGCGCCTCCGGTCGAGGGCGGGCAGGCTCCCGCCGCTCCGGCCGCGCCCGGGGGAGCCGGCTACACCGTCGCCTCGAACGACCCGCTGACCTGGCCCGCACCATCCGTGCACGACCAGCAGACGGTGACGTCCATGCCGTCCTCGGGCATGCCGACGCCGCCGTCGTGGGTGAACCCGTCGACCGGGCCGAACCCTGCGGTGCCGCCGAGCGGGTCGAACCCCAACCCCTTCGCGGCGCCGGGGTCCACGCCGCCCCACTCGCCGGCCGGGCCCTTCGCGCCTCCGACGGCGTCCCTTCCCTACGCCGCCCACGGCGAGCCCGTTCCGCCGCCGCCCATCGCGCCCGGCGGGCCGGGGCAGGTTGCGTACGGCTATCCCGGGCCTGTCCACGGTTACCCGCCGCCAGGTGGAGGCGTGGGTCCCGGTGCCGGGGGCTACTACGGGTGGCCCGGTGTGCAGCCCATGCCGAGCAATGGGATGGGCACGGCGGGGCTCGTGCTCGGGATCATCTCCGCGGCGATCTTCTGTCTGTGGCCGGTGGCCATCGTGATGGGTGCGCTGGCGTTGATCTTCGGCGCGATCGGGCGGGGGAAGGCGCGGCGCGGGGAGGCGACGAACCCGGGGCAGGCTCTGGCGGGGATGATCTGTGGGTCGGTGGGCTTGGTGCTGGGGTTGGGGATGCTGGCGGTGTTGATCTCGACGGTGTAGTGAGCGAGGAGGCTTTTCGCCCCCGCCGCCCTGGCCGGTCCCGTACCTGGGGGCTGCCGCCCCCGGACCCCCGCTTCGGCCTGAACGGCCTCGTCCTCCAACTCCCCCAGAGGGGGCACCCCCAGACGGGCTGGAGTGCCTGGACCGGCGCTGGAAAATCAGCGCCCTGCCGCCTCCTGCTCCCGCAACCGCCCCTACCCCCGCAACCGCTCCCGCGCCCCCATCAACGCGAACCCCAACAGATTCGGCCCCCGCCACCGCTCCGGATCCCCCGCCCCGTCATCCCCGGCCGCGAGCCCGATCCCCCACACCCGATCCACCGGACTGGCCTCCACCAGCACCCGATCCCCCGTCCCCAGCAAGAACCCCCGCAGCTCCGCGTCCGCCGAGAACTTGTGGACCGACCCCTCGACGACGATCCGGAACCGCTCCCGCTCCCACACCGCGTCATCGAAGCCGCGCACGAGCCGCCCGGCCTTCTTGGCCTCGGACGGATGCCCCGCCCCCAGCACCCGCCGTTCCGCCTCCGCGTCCCCGAAGAGCCGGGCCTTCTCGGCCATCATCCAGTGCTCGGCGGTCGCGTACGCCACGCCGGCCACCGTGAACGGCGACGGCCACCACTGACTCAGGCAACTCGCGCTCACCTGTCCGTCCGGTCGTGGCCGGTGGCCCCAGAAGTGCAGATACTTGACTCTCGTCCCCGCACGGACCTCCCTGATCAGGACGTCCCAAGAATCGATCTTCGCCATGTGGCCGAGTCTGGCACGCACCACCGACAATCCGTCCCGGGTTTTCAAGGCCAACTCGACACCTGGTCGACAGATTCCGTTGCGTAACCAAAAGGCAACAACGGAATCACTTGTTGGACCCTTCCTGCTCTGTCAGGATCGGCACTCAAATCGAGCCTGAGCCACGCCACCCCACGCCGACCCCACTGCGGTCCCTCCAGGGGGACACGGAGGAGAGCGACATGCACAACCCGGGCACCGCCACCCCGGAACGATTCCCGGCCCAAGACCGCTTCGCGGACGGCGCGCAGTTCATCGCGGGCCGCCTGGTGAAGGGAACCTCGGGTCGCACGCACGCGGTCGTCGACCCCGCCACCGGCGAAGAGGTCTACACGTACGACCTGGCCGGCACCGAGGACGTCGACGCCGCCGTCGCCGCCGCGCGTGAGGCGTTCCCCGCCTGGGCCGCAGCCACCCCGGGCGAGCGTTCGGACGCGCTGCACCGCTTCGCGGCCGTCCTCGCCGAGCGCGCCGAGGACTTCGCCCGCGCGGAGTCCCTGCAGTGCGGGAAGCCGCTGAAGCTGACCCGTGAGTTCGACGTGCCGGGCACGATCGACAACACCTCATTCTTCGCGGGCGCCGCCCGCCACCTCGCCGGCCAGTCCGCGGGGGAGTACTCCGGCGACCACACCTCATACGTCCGCCGCGAACCCATCGGCGTCGTCGGGTCCATCGCCCCCTGGAACTACCCGCTCCAGATGGCCGCCTGGAAGGTCCTCCCGGCGATCGCCGCGGGCAACACCATCGTGCTCAAGCCCGCCGAGCTCACCCCGTTGACCTCGCTCCTCTTCGCCCAGGCAGCCACGGACGCCGGCATCCCCGACGGTGTCATCAACATCATCACCGGGACCGGCAAGGAGGCCGGCGAGCATCTCGTCGGCCATCCCGACGTGGCCATGACCTCCTTCACCGGCTCCACCGCCGTGGGCAAGCGCGTCGCCGAGATCGCCACGGCCACGGTGAAGCGGCTCCACCTGGAGCTGGGCGGCAAGGCGCCCTTCGTCGTCTTCGACGACGCCGACGTGGAGGCCGCCGCCAACGGCGCCGTCGCGGGCTCGCTCATCAACACGGGGCAGGACTGCACGGCAGCCACGCGCGTGTATGTGCAGAGGCCGCTCTACGAAGAGTTCGTCTCGCGCACCGCCGCCCTCATGGAGAGCGTCCGCCTCGGAGACCCCTTCAGTCCCGGCACCGACCTCGGGCCCCTCATCTCGCACGTCCAGCGCGACCGTGTCGCCGGGTTCGTCGACCGTGCGCGTGCCTACGCGCGCGTGGTCACCGGCGGTGAGGCCCCGCAGGGCGACCTCAAGCAGGGTGCGTACTATCGGCCCACCCTGGTCGCCGACGCCGCCCAGGACAGCGAGATCGTCCAGTCCGAGATCTTCGGGCCGGTCCTTGTCGTTCTGCCGTTCGACAGCGACGATGACGGGATCCGGCTCGCCAACGACACCCCGTACGGGCTCGCCGCCTCCGCCTGGAGCCGCGACGTCTACCGGGCGAACCGCGCCACCCGCGAGATCCAGGCGGGCTGCGTGTGGGTGAACGATCACATCCCGATCATCAGCGAGATGCCGCACGGCGGCTACAAGGCCTCCGGCTTCGGCAAGGACATGTCCGTGTACTCCTTCGAGGAGTACACGCAGATCAAGCACGTCATGTTCGACAACACGGCGGTCGCCAGGAAGGACTGGCATCGCACCGTCTTCGGGGACCGATAGCCGGACCGGACCCGGCCTGAGCGGACCGGACCAGGCGGGACGCCGGACCGGACCGGATCAGATCGGCGCGGCCGCCTCGCCCCTCCCGCGGTCGGCCTCCCCTCCCTCCCGATCTCCCGAAAGGGCACCACGCGCATGGAGCAGTACGAGCCCGACCGCCTGTCCCCGGCCCAAGTGGCCGCCATGCGGCGCAGCCTGCGCAACGGCCGGGCCGCCATGACCCGCCGTTCCCTGCTGCGCGCCTCCACCGGCGGCGCTCTCGCGGTGGGCGGACTCGGTGCGCTCAGTGCCTGCGGGATCCCCGCGGCCGGCAAGACCGAGGGCGGCACGTCCGCCGAGGACCACTCGGCGAAGGAGAAGCAGGTCAGCTTCTCCAACTGGACCGAGTACATGGACGTCGACGACAGCGGCAAGCACCACCCGACGCTGGAGCAGTTCGCGAAGCGGACCGGCATCAAGGTCAAGTACACCGAGGACATCAACGACAACAACGAGTTCTTCGGGAAGATCAAGCCGCAGCTGGCGGCGGGCCAGGAGACGGGGCGCGACATCGTCGTCCTCACGGACTGGCTCGCCGGGCGCCTGATACGCCTGGGATGGGTCCAGAAACTGGACCCGTCCAACCTGCCGCACGCCTTCGCCAATCTCTCCCAGCAGTTCCGCAACCCCGACTGGGACCCGGGACGGGCGTACTCGTACCCGTGGCAGGGCATCTCGACCGTCATCGCCTACAACAAGAAGGCGCTCGACGGCGTCGAGGTGAAGACGGTCTCCGACCTGCTCGACAACCCCAAGCTCAAGGGCCGCGTCGGATTCCTGACCGAGATGCGCGACACCATCGGGATGACCCTGCTCGACATGGGCAAGGACCCCGCCAAGTTCACCGACGACGACTACGACGCGGCGATCGCCCGGCTCCAGAAGGCCGTCGACAACAAGCAGATCCGCCGGTTCACCGGCAACGACTACACCTCCGACCTCACCAGCGGAGACTTCGCGGCCTGCCTCGCCTGGGCCGGTGACGTCGTCCAGCTCAAGGCCGACAGCCCGGACATCGACTTCCTCATCCCGGACAGCGGCTACATGACGTCCAGCGACAACATGCTGATCCCCAACAAAGCCCGTCACAAGACGAACGCCGAGCGGCTCATCGACTTCTACTACGAGCCGAAGCCCGCCGCCGAGCTCGCCGCCTACATCAACTACGTCTGTCCCGTGGACGGCGTGAAGGAAGAGCTCGCGAAGATCGACGAGGACGCGGCGAACAACCCGCTGATCCTCCCCGACAAGGCCATGCAGGCCCAGTCCCGCGCCTTCCGCTCACTGAGCTCGAAGGAAGAGACGGCCTACGAAGAGAAGTTCGCGAAGCTCACAGGGGCGTGACCACCATGACGAACGACACCAGCGGCGACGTCCGCCTCTCCGGCATCAGCAAGACCTACGGCTCCTTCCATGCCGTCCACCCGCTCGACCTGACCGTGCCCCAGGGCTCCTTTTTCGCCCTGCTCGGCGCCTCCGGCTGCGGCAAGACCACCACCCTGCGCATGATCGCCGGCCTGGAGGAACCTTCCTCCGGCACGGTTCACCTCGGCGAGCAGGACGTGACCGCGCTCCCGCCGTACAAGCGGCCGGTGAACACGGTCTTCCAGTCGTACGCGCTCTTCCCGCATCTCGACATCTTCGAGAACGTCGCCTTCGGCCTGCGCCGGCGCGGCATCAAGAGCGTGAAGAAGCAGGTCGAGGAGATGCTCGACCTCGTCCAGCTCGGCGAGCAGGCCCGCAAGAAGCCGCACCAGCTGTCGGGTGGCCAGCAGCAGCGGGTGGCCGTCGCCCGCGCGCTGATCAACCACCCCAAGGTGCTCCTCCTCGACGAGCCCCTCGGCGCCCTCGACCTCAAGCTGCGCCGCCAGATGCAGCTGGAGCTCAAGCGCATCCAGACCGAGGTCGGCATCACCTTCGTCCATGTCACGCACGACCAGGAGGAGGCCATGACGATGGCCGACACGGTCGCCGTGATGAACGCGGGCCGCGTCGAGCAGCTCGGCTCGCCGACCGACCTCTACGAGAACCCGCGCACGACGTTCGTCGCCAACTTCCTCGGCACCTCCAACTTCATCGAGGCCGAGGTCGACTCCAAGAGCGGCGGCGACATCGTGCTGAAGGCGGCCGGCGGCAAGCTCGTCCTGCCGGAGTCACGGTGCAGCGCGGCCACGGCGACCGGCGGCAAGGTGCTGGTCGGCGTACGCCCCGAGAAGATCTCCCTCACGCATGCCGACGAGGCGGGCGAGATACCCGAGGGCCGCAACCGCATCACCGGCAGGATCGCGGACTCCTCGTTCATCGGCGTCTCCACGCAGTACGTCGTCGACAGCCCCGCCTGTCCCGAGTTCGAGGTCTACGCCCAGAACATCGACCGGGACGACCGGCTCGTGCCCGGCGCCGAGGTCGTCCTGCACTGGAACCCGGCGCACACCTTCGGCCTCGACGCGGCCCAGGACATCGACGCCGGCATCCAGGAAGAGGCGGCGGTCTGATGGCGACAGTCACCGAGGCGCCGCCGCCTCTCACCCCCTCCGCCCCGGAGAAGAAGCCGCCCCGCAAACGCGGCCGCCTGGTGCCGTACTGGCTCCTGCTGCCCGGCATCCTGTGGCTGGTCGTCTTCTTCGCGCTGCCGATGATCTACCAGGCCTCCACGTCCGTGCAGACGGGCTCGCTGGAGGAGGGCTACAAGGTCACCTGGCACTTCGCGACCTACTGGGACGCCCTGACCGACTACTACCCGCAGTTCCTGCGCTCGGTGCTCTACGCCGGCTCGGCGACGATCCTGTGCCTGGTCCTCGGCTACCCGCTCGCCTACCTCATCGCCTTCAGGGCGGGCCGCTGGCGGAACCTGATCATGATCCTGGTGATCGCGCCGTTCTTCACCAGCTTCCTGATCCGCACCCTCGCCTGGAAGACGATCCTCGCGGACGGCGGCCCGGTCGTCGGCGCCCTCAACACGCTGCACGTCCTGGATGTCACCAGCTGGCTCGGCATGACCGAGGGCGACCGCGTGCTGGCCACGCCGCTCGCGGTGGTGTGCGGTCTGACGTACAACTTCCTGCCGTTCATGATCCTGCCGCTCTACACCTCGCTGGAGCGCATCGACCCACGGCTGCACGAGGCGGCGAACGACCTGTACGCCAAGCCGATCACCACTTTCCGCAAGGTCACCTTCCCGCTGTCGATGCCCGGCGTCGTCTCCGGCACGCTGCTGACCTTCATCCCGGCGGCCGGTGACTACGTCAACGCGGACCTGCTCGGCTCCACGGACACCCGTATGGTCGGAAACGTCATCCAGACGCAGTTCCTGCGGATTCTGGACTATCCGACGGCCGCGGCTCTCTCCTTCATCCTCATGGCCGCCATCCTCGTCATGGTGACGGTCTACATCCGCAGGTCCGGCACGGAGGATCTGGTTTAAAAATGACCTTCGTCAACTGGCTCAAGCGCAATCTCGTCGTCATCGCGGGATTGCTGACGCTCGCTTATCTCCTCCTGCCCAACGTCATCGTGACGATCTTCTCCTTCAATAAACCGAAGGGGCGCTTCAACTACGAATGGCAGGAGTTCTCCACGGCCGCCTGGCAGGACCCGTGCGGTGTCTCCGACCTGTGCGGCTCGCTGTCGGTCAGCCTCCAGATCGCGTTCTGGGCGACGATCGGGGCCACGCTGCTGGGCACGATGATCGCCTTCGCGCTGGTCCGGTACCGCTTCCGCGCGCGGGGTGCCATCAACTCGCTGATCTTCCTGCCGATGGCGATGCCCGAGGTCGTCATGGCCGCCTCGCTGCTCACCCTGTTCCTCAACATGGGTGCTCAGCTCGGCTTCTGGACGATCCTCATCGCGCACATCATGTTCTGCCTGAGCTTCGTCGTGACGGCGGTGAAGGCGCGCGTGATGTCGATGGACCCGCGGCTGGAACAGGCCGCGCAGGACCTGTACGCCGGCCCCTTCCAGACGTTCGTCCGGGTCACCCTGCCGATCGCCGCCCCGGGCATCGCGGCGGGCGCGATGCTCGCCTTCGCACTCTCCTTCGACGATTTCATCATCACCAATTTCAACGCGGGCTCCACCGTCACCTTCCCGATGTTCGTCTGGGGCTCGGCCCAGCGCGGAACGCCCGTTCAGATCAATGTCATCGGTACGGCCATGTTCATCATCGCCGTACTGTTCGTCCTGGCCTCCATGGCCATCGGAAACCGCCGTAAGAAGCAAAAGGCATAAACCCCTGTAGGGAGTTGAAATCATGGCCCCAAGCGCCATGAGTTCTGGCAATCACTGGACGAAGGCACTCTCCGACGCCCAGCCGGTCCCGTACTGGCTGGACGACCCCGGCCGCCCGCACCCCGAACCCGCCCTCACCACCGCCGAGACCTGCGACCTGCTGGTCGTCGGGGGCGGGTACAGCGGACTGTGGAGCGCGCTCATCGCCAAGGAGCGCGACCCGCAGCGGGATGTCGTGCTGCTCGAAGGCCGCGAGGTGGGCTGGGCCGCCTCGGGCCGCAACGGCGGCTTCTGCGCCGCCTCCCTCACCCACGGTCTGCCCAACGGGCTCACCCGCTGGCCGAACGAGATCCACAAGCTGGAGGAGCTGGGCGCCCGCAACCTCGACGAGATCGAGAAGGCGGTCGCCCGCTACTCCCTGGACTGCGACTTCGAACGCACCGGCGAGATCGACGTCGCCACCGAGACGTACCAGGCGCGGGAACTGCGCGACTGGTACGAGGAGTTGCAGAACAAGGGTCTCGCCGAGGGCATCGAGTTCCTGGACGCCGAGGCGGTGCGGGCACAGGTCGACTCGCCGACGTTCCAGGCCGGTTTCTACGACCGCCGGGGCGTGGCCATGCTCAACCCGGCCAAGCTGGTGTGGGGCCTGAAGCGGGCGTGCCTGGACCTCGGCGTCCGCGTGTACGAGCACACCCCCGCCCTCACCCTGAAGCCGTACGGCGCGGGGATGGCCGTACGCACTCCGTACGGCTCGGTCCGCGCCCGCAAGGTCGCCCTCGGCACGAACATCTTCCCGAACCTGGTCAAGCGCGTCCGCGCGTACACGGTGCCGGTCTACGACTACGCCCTGATGACCGAGCCGCTCACCGAGGACCAGCTCGCGTCGATCGGCTGGAAGAACCGCCAGGGCCTCGGCGACTCGGCCAACCAGTTCCACTACTTCCGCCTCTCGGCCGACAACCGCATCCTGTGGGGCGGCTACGACGCCATCTACCCGTACGGCGGCCGGGTACGGGCCGAGTACGACGACCGTCCGGAGACGTACGCCAAGCTCGCCGGGCACTTCTTCACCTGCTTCCCGCAGCTGGAGGGCGTCCGCTTCACGCACGCGTGGGGCGGCGCGATCGACACCTGCTCGCGCTTCTCGGCGTTCTTCGGTACCGCCCACCAGGGCAACGTGGCGTATGCGGCGGGCTTCACGGGCCTCGGCGTCGGCGCGACCCGGTTCGGCGCGGACGTGATGCTGGACCTGCTGGCGGGGGAGCGGACGGAGCGCACGCAGCTCGAAATGGTCCGCAGGAAGCCAATGCCCTTCCCGCCGGAGCCCTTCGCCTGGACCGGTATCGCCCTCACCAAGTGGTCGCTGGCCCGGGCCGACGCGCAGGGCGGGCGGCGCAATCTGTGGCTCAAGGCGATGGACCGGCTGGGCCTCGGCTTCGACAGCTGAAGCCCGCACGGCAGGTGTGACTCAGCTCACTCGCAACTGGTGGCGAGAACCCGCGTAATGCCTGCCGGTGGACCTCCCTCTTCCCCGTGACGCGATCAGCGTCCACAAGGAAAAGGGAGGTCACCGTCATGACAGGGGCGAAGACGGCGGTCGAGTGGCTGGCATCCGTTGCGCCGAATCCCGAAGCCTGCCGCTGGGAGTGGGAGCGCAATCCTCTCGGGGTCGCACTGCTGCCGGCCGGCAAGGCCTGGGACGTACTCATCCTGCCGGGCGAGCTCGGCTATCCGACCCTCGATGTGCTCACCCGCGTCATCGACCAACCGGGCCCGGTCCTCGTCGACTTCGGCGATGAACGCATGGGTTTCTTCGTGCCGCCCGGCACGGCCGCCCGCTGGCTCGGCACCGGCATCCGTACGGCCGGGGCCGGCACCTGGATCGTCGTTCCGTACCCGGGCCGCGCCACCGGCGGCACCCGCTGGCTGGTCCCACCGGACGGCACCGGCACCCTCACCGACCCGGCACTTCTCGAACTGGCCATGCACGAGGCCGCGGCGGGGCTCGCGGGCACTTGACAGGAAGATTGGTCTGGACCAAGTTGTGTGCGGCTCCACCCTCCATTTCCCCCATGCCTGGAGGCACTTGTGGATCGCTTCAGACCTCTCGCCCTCCTGACCGCCGCGACACTGACCCTGCCCGGCCTCACCGCGCTCTCGTCGGCCGCCCGTGCGGCCGACGCGGACCTGGCCCGCAACGGCGGCTTCGAAGCCGGCCTCGACGGCTGGACCTGCACGGCCGGTACCACCGTCAACTCACCCGTGCGCAGCGGCAGTTCCGCTCTCCAGGCCACCCCGGCCGGCAGCGACAATGCCCGGTGCGCGCAGACCGTCACCGTGAAGTCGGACTCCCAGTACACCCTGTCCGGATATGTCCGCGGCTCGTACGTCTACCTCGGCGCGAGCGGCACCGGCACCACCGACGTCTCCGCCTGGACCCAGTCCGCCCCCGGCTGGCAGCAGCTCACGACGACCTTCCGGACGGGCCCCTCCACCACCCGCGTCACCCTCTACACCCACGGCTGGTACGGCACCGGGGCCTATAACGCCGACGACATCTCCCTCGTCGGACCCGCAGTGGACGCCGGTCAGCCGCCGGCCGCCCCGACCGGTCTGAAGACGGGGACGGTCACCTCGTCCAGCGTCGCCCTGTCCTGGTCGGCGGTGCCGGGTGCGACCAGCTACGCCGTCTACCGTGACGGCGCCAAGGTCCAGACGGCGACCGGCACTTCGGCCACGATCGGCGGGCTCGCACCCTCCACGGCGTACGGCTTCCAGGTCGCCGCGGTGAACGACGCGGGCGAGTCGGCGAAGTCGGCCACGGTGACGGCCACCACCCCGGCCCGACCGGGCGGCGGCGGCACGGACCTGCCGGCCCACGCCCTGGTCGGCTACCTCCACGCGAGCTTCGCCAACGGTTCCGGCTACACCCGCATGGCCGACGTCCCCGACAGCTGGGACGTCATCGACCTGGCCTTCGGCGAACCGACCACGGTCACCTCGGGCGACATCCGCTTCGACCGCTGCCCGGTCACGGAGTGCCCGAACGTCGAGAGCGACGCCGACTTCAAGGCGGCCCTCAAGGCCAAGCAGGCGGCGGGCAAGAAGGTGCTGATCTCGATCGGCGGTCAGAACGGCCAGGTCCAGCTGACCACCACGGCCGCGCGGGACACCTTCGTCACGTCGGTCTCGAAGATCATCGACGAATACGGCCTCGACGGCCTGGACATCGACTTCGAGGGCCACTCGCTCTCCCTGAACGCCGACGACACCGACTTCAAGAACCCGAAGACACCGGTGATCGTCAACCTCATCTCGGCCCTGAAGTCCCTGAAGGCCAAGTACGGCGACGACTTCGTGCTGACCATGGCCCCGGAGACCTTCTTCGTCCAACTCGGCTACCAGTACTACGGCACCGGCCAGTGGGGTGGCCAGGACCCGAGAGCAGGGGCGTATCTGCCGGTCATCCACGCCCTGCGGGACGACCTGACGCTGCTGCACGTCCAGGACTACAACTCGGGCCCGATCATGGGCCTGGACAACCAGTACCACTCCATGGGCGGCGCCGACTTCCACATCGCCATGACCGACATGCTGCTGACCGGCTTCCCGGTCGCGGGCAACGCGAGCAACGTCTTCCCGCCGCTGCGCCCCGACCAGGTGGCGATCGGCATGCCCGCCTCGACCAACGCGGGGAACGGCCACGTCCCTCCGGCCGAGGTCACCAAGACCCTCGACTGTCTGACGAAGAGGACGAACTGCGGCTCGTACGCCACCCACGGCACCTGGCCGGCACTGCGCGGCCTGATGACGTGGTCGATCAACTGGGATCGTTACTCGAACTGGGAGTTCCAGCGGACGTTCGACGGCTATTTCGGCTGAGGAGCAGCCACAGCAGCGTGAGAAGCACCGTGCACAGGCACCAACTGGCCACTACGTCCAGTGGCCAGTGGTAGCCGCGCCGGACCAGCCCGAAGCCGACCCCGAGATTGAGGACGGCGCAGGTGACGAGGACCGCACGGCGGGCGAGCAGGGAGCTCAGCCACGGCAGCAGCACCAGGGTGGCGGCGCCGAAGGCGATGGCGGCCGTGGCCGTGTGGCCGGACGGGTAGTAGCCGGTCGCGGGCGGCACGACCGGGGTGCCGGGGCGGTCGGTCAGGATCTTGAGGGGGATCACCAGGGCCGGGACCAGCGCCATGAGCAGGGCCGCCCAGGCGGCCGGCAACCACCACTGGTGTGTACCAGTGCTGCGAGCCCGCCAGGCGACGTACACCAGACTCACGGCCAGCACGGGCACCGCGACCGGCACATTGCCCAGGTCGGCGAGGAGTTCGGAGAAGCGGTCCGGATGAGCCAGGGCCCGGCTGGCCGCCGCGTCGAGGTCGACCAGCGGGCCGTCGGCCACCACCTGCCAGGTGATGAGCGCGAAGAGAAGGGCGGGCAGCCCGAGGAGTCCGAGAAGGACGAAGAGGGAGGTCGGCCGCCCCGGAACAGGGGGGGTGGTTCCGGGGCGGCCGTCCGGATCGGATGGTCGCGCGCCCCGGGGGGTTTGGGGCGGGCGACTGTCCGATCGGTGAGGAGATCCGGAGCCGGAAGCTCCGGGTGTGTGCGCGAGGGCACGACCAGGTCGAAGCTGGGGAGGCCTCGGCCCGAAGTCGCCCAGAGTCCCCTCTGGGCGGGGTGTATCTCTCATCTGCTTAGAACCTACGGCAGGGCGATGGTGTTAGACAGCCGGAATGGCGTCCTGACATCCACCTCGCACACCTTCTTCACACGCTCTGACGGTAGCCGCCCCGGCCCCGGAATCACGGAAGGCGCCGGGGTTGGGGCGGACGAGTCGCGTGGGACGAAGCCCCTGTCGCTCACCAGTGGTTTTGCCGTGACCTCAGATGCGGGTGAAGGCCTGTTCGATGATGTCGAGGCCCTCGTTGAGGAGGTCCTCGCCGATCACCAGCGGGGGCAGGAAGCGCAGCACGTTGCCGTAGGTGCCACAGGTCAGGACCAGCAGGCCCTCCTGGTGGCAGGCCTTGGCGAGCGCGGCGGTCGCCTCCGCGTTCGGCTCCTTGGTGGTGCGGTCCTTCACCAGCTCGATGGCGATCATGGCGCCCCGGCCGCGGATGTCGCCGATGATGTCGAACTTCTCGGCCATGGCGGTCAGGCGGGCCTTCATGGCCGCCTCGATGTTCTTCGCCCTGGCGTTGAGGTCGAGTTCCTTCATGGTCTCGATGGAGCCCAGCGCACCGGCGCACGCCACCGGGTTGCCGCCGTAGGTGCCGCCCAGGCCGCCGGAGTGCGCGGCGTCCATGATCTCGGCGCGACCGGTCACGGCGG
The DNA here is from genome assembly GCF_053608645.1 of Streptomyces sp. NPDC055013. Classification (NCBI taxonomy): domain Bacteria; kingdom Bacillati; phylum Actinomycetota; class Actinomycetes; order Kitasatosporales; family Streptomycetaceae; genus Streptomyces; species Streptomyces sp. NPDC055013. Next base: position 118,018 of record NZ_JBSGVW010000011.1, on the reverse strand, counting down.
CGAGCGGCAGACCGCCCGCGATGCCCTTGGCGGTGGTGATCAGGTCCGGGACGATGCCCTCGTCCTCGCAGGCGAACCACTGGCCGGTGCGGCAGAAGCCGGACTGGATCTCGTCGGCGACGAAGACGATGCCGTTGTCCGAGGCGAACTTGCTGATCGCCGGCAGGAAGCCCTTGGCCGGCTCGATGAAGCCGCCCTCGCCGAGCACCGGCTCGATGATGATCGCGGCCACGTTCTCCGGACCGACCTGCTTGCTGATCTGGTCGATGGCCTGCGCGGCGGCCTCGGGGCCGGCGTTCTCCGCACCGGTCGGCCAGCGGTAGCCGTAGGCGACCGGCACGCGGTAGACCTCGGGCGCGAACGGGCCGAAGCCGTGCTTGTACGGCATGTTCTTCGCGGTCAGCGCCATCGTGAGGTTCGTACGGCCGTGGTAGCCGTGGTCGAAGACGACGACGGCCTGGCGCTTGGTGTACGCACGGGCGATCTTGACGGCGTTCTCGACGGCCTCGGCGCCGGAGTTGAACAGCGCCGACTTCTTGGCGTGGTCACCCGGCGTCAGCTCGGCCAGCGCCTCGGCGACGGCGACGTAGCCCTCGTACGGCGTGACCATGAAACAGGTGTGGGTGAAGTCGGCGAGCTGCGCGCTCGCCCTGCGTACGACCGCCTCGGCGGACGCGCCGACGGACGTCACGGCGATGCCCGAACCGAAGTCGATGAGCCGGTTCCCGTCGACGTCCTCGATGATGCCGCCGCCCGCCCGCGCGGTGAACACGGGCAGCACGGAGCCCACACCCTGCGCGACCGCGGCGGTACGGCGGGCCTGCAGCTCCTGAGACTTCGGGCCGGGGATGGCGGTGACGAGGCGGCGCTCCTGCGGAAGTGCGCTCATGAGGGGCTCCTGGGGGTTTTGCGGACGCTTGTCTTGTTCTTTTCTCGCAGGCTAGGGCGGGGAGTGGGGGGTGGGCATGCTCCATGTGGGCGTTGTCAGGGGGACGCGTTGTCCGTGGTGGACATAGCGACGCCGAGCGTCCGGAGCAGTTCGATCCGTTCGGTCGGCCGTGTAAGCGGTGAACTCCCCGGCGGAGGGCGTTAGATTGGCTCGCTGATGGTGGACGGAGCGGCTGGTCAGGGGGCAAGGGCGATGGACAGCGACGGGACGCAGGACGCGCGGGGTACGCACGCGACGCCTGTGCCGCGATCACGCTCCGCCGTGCCGCCGCGGCCCTCGGTGCCGCCGATGCCGGACGGTTCGGCGTTCCTGACCTGGCTGCGGGCGCCGCGACCTCAGGCGCCGGCCGGCGTGTGGCGGTTCGGGCATGTGCCTCGCCCGGACGAGGAGCCCGAGCGGATCCCGGGGCGGCAGTTGCTGAGCGGGGCGGTGATCGCCTTCCTGGTCGGGTGGCTGATCTGGTCGCTGCTCTGGAACGGCTATCTCGGTGGCTGGTGGGTGCTGCCCCTGGAGCTGTTCACTCCGGACTCCTGGCGCGAGAACAACGACGCCGTCGGCAACGCCGTCCTCTGGTACAGCTACTACACGCTCATCGCCCTCGCCATAATGCTCGCCGTCGGCCGACTGGGCCGCTGGGGCGAGGTCTGGCGTCGCTACGGTCCGCCCGCCTGGCGTCGCACGGCAGCGGCGCCCGAGCATGCGCCCGCTCCCGAGCAGGACCCCGCGTCGTGGCCCGGGCTGCGCACCGCCGGTGCCGCGGATGCCGCCGAGCGGCTGGGCGCCGACGCGCGGTCGGGGCTGATGCGTGACGTCGACTACGCCCGCATCGTCCGCGCCTGGCAGGGCGTGCGCAGCGGCCGGCACGACCTCGCCACCTTCAGTGGCGCCGTGCTCAAGGACGGCGCCGCCGCCTGTCTGCACCCCTCGGGTGAGCGTGACGTGCCGGCCCGGGTCGCGCGGCACGACCTCGTCAGCGGTCAGGTGCGGCTCGGCACGACCGCCGACGATCCCCGCAATCCGTACGCCTATCGCGGGACGGGACTGGGCCTCGGGCCCGACCTGCTCGGCACCTCCATGCTCGCCGTCGGACCCGCCGGGTCCGGCAAGACGGGGACCGTGGTGCGGCCCCTCGCCGAGTCGCTGTGCCTGCACGCGCTCGCCGGACGGGCCGCCGTGGTCGTGGTCGGCGCGGCGGGCGCGGGGCTGGGACCGGAGGACTCGTACGACGTCGTCGTACGGATCGGAAACCCGGACTCGGTCCACGACCTGGACCTGTACGGCGGCACCGGCGACCCCGACGAGGCCGCGGCCGTGCTCGCCGAGGCGCTCGTCGGGGATCTCGCCGACCCGCACCCCGGCAGCGAGAGCCGCCGCTCCACCACCGTGCTGGCCCAACTGCTCGGGCCGTTCCGCGCGGTCCATCACCGCTTCCCGTCCGTGGCGGAGCTGCGGCAGATGCTGGACGGGGCCCCGGGAGCGCTCGGCGCGCTGCGCACGGCGCTGGAGGGATCCGGGCAGGAGTCGCTCATCCGTGAACTCGACGCCCGGGAGCGGCAGTCGGGGCATCCCGGGGATGTGGCGGCCGTGCTCGCGGACCGGGTGGCGCTGCTCGACCGGCCTGCCTTCGCCGGGTTCTTCGACACGTCCGGGCAGTCGCGGCCGTTCTCGCTGAAGGCCCTCGACCACCCGGTCCGGGTCCGTATCGACCTGCCCGCGCGCGGGCACGCGGAGGCCTCGCGGATGCTGGCGCGGCTGGTGCTGGCGCAGTTCACGGCGAGCATCGCGGTACGGGAGGACCGGTCGCTGTTCGCCTGCCTGGTGCTGGACGACGCGACCGGCGTCGTGACGCCCGAGGCCGTACGGGGCATCCAGCGGCTGCGGTCGGGCAACGCGGGCGCGGTGCTCACGCTGCGCAGCCTGGACGACGCGCCGAGGCCGCTGCGCGGGCCGCTGCTCGGCGCCGCCGGGTGCCGGATGGCGCTGGCCGGGATCACGCCCTGGGACGGGCAGGACTTCGCCGAGGTGTGGGGCAAGGAGTGGACCGAGGCGCGGGACGTCACCGACCGGCAGATCATCGCGGAGACCCCGGCCGGGAAGGCGGTGCACGCGCTGCGGCGGGTGATCACCGGCAAGGCGCCTACCGCGCGGGCGGTGACCGTACGCCAGGTCGAGCGCGAGCGCTGGTCGGCGTCCGAGCTGGCGCACGCGGTGCCGCCGGGGCACGCGGTGCTGTCGCTCACCAGCGTGCAGGGCGAGCACGCGCCGCCGTTGCTGGTGGATCTGCGGGGATGACCTGGGGGTACCGGCGGCAGGCCGCGCGGTGACCTTCCGGTGAGGCAGAATCGGCACAGGCCGTTCATACACGGCGGCCAAATGATCACAGAGATCACCGAAGATCCAGCGGTCACAGAGCTCACACCGATTTGAAGGCCCCATGCCCCCCACGCTCGCCTCGCTCCTGCACCACTCCGCGCTCAAGCTGACCGTGCGGGCGGGCGAGGACCGCCTGGACGTGCCCGTGCGCTGGGTGCACGCCAGTGAGCTCGCCGACCCGGTCCCCTATATGGAGGGCGGGGAACTGCTGCTGATCACCGCGCTCAAGCTGGACGCGGAGAACCCCGAGTCGATGCAGCGCTATGTGCGGCGGCTGGCGGGCGCGGGTGTGGTCGGGCTCGGCTTCGCGGTCGGCGTCAACTACGAGGACATCCCCGAGGCGCTCGTCGACGCGGCGGCGCAGGAGGGCATGCCGCTGCTGGAGGTGCCGCGGCGCACGCCCTTCCTCGCCATCAGCAAGGCCGTGTCGGCGGCGATCGCGGCGGACCAGTACCGGGCGGTGACGGCGGGGTTCGCGGCGCAACGGGAGCTGACCAAGCAGGCGTTGAACGCCGGGCCGGAAGGGCTGCTGGCCGCGCTGGCCTCGCAGGTCGACGGCTGGGCGGCGCTGTACGACGCGTCCGGTGCCGTCGTCGCGACCGCGCCGGAGTGGGCCGGGCGGCGGGCGGCACGGCTCACGGCGGACGTGGAGCGGCTGCGGGAGCGGCCGGCGCCGGCGTCGTCCGTCGTGGGCGGGCCGGAGAACGAGGACCGGGTCGAGCTGCACACCCTTGGCACCGGCCGCCGGCCCCGCGCCGCCCTGGCCGTGGGCACCGCGGCGGCACTGGGCACGGCCGAGCGGTACGCCGTCCACTCGGCCATCGCGCTGCTGACCCTGACCACCGAGCGGTCGCGTTCGCTGCAGGCGGCCGAGGCGCGGGTGGGCGCGGCGGTGCTGCGCATGCTGCTCGCCGGGGAGCCGGATCATGCGCGGGCGGTGGCCGGGGACCTGTACGGAGGGCTGCTGGACGCCCCCTTCCGGGTGATCGTCGCCGAGGCCGCCTCGGTGTCGGCGGCACGGGTCGTGGACTCCGGGAGCCGGGTGGCGCTCACCAAGGCGTCCGCCGCGGTGCTGGTCGCCGCCTCCGAGGCGGGCGGCGATCCGCTGGGTGCCCTCACCGAGATCGTGGAGTCGGCGGCGGCCCGGGCCGGGGAAGCGGTGCTGGTGGTGCCCGAGGGGGAGGGGGACACGGCACGGCTGGTGGTGCTCGCGGCGGACGGGGGTGCGGCGGTGGACGCGTGTGCTGACTACGCGGCGGCGTTGGAGGCGGCGCGGACCGGAACCGTCCCAGAGCCGCCGGGGAGTGCCGACGAGGACGAACTGGTCGTCGGGCTCTCGGCGCCGGCCGGACCCATCGCCGCGGCGGCGGCCTACAAGCAGGCCGAGCAGGCGCTGTCGGTGGCCCGGCGGCGGGGGCGGGTGTGCGTGGAGCACGAGCAGATGGCGGCGGGGTCGGTGCTGCCGTTGCTCGCGGACGACGCGGTGAAGGCGTTCGCGGACGGGTTGCTGCGGGCGCTGCACGAGCACGACGCGACGGGGCGGGGGGATCTGGTCGCCTCGCTGCGGGCCTGGCTGTCGCGGCACGGGCAGTGGGACGCGGCGGCCGCGGATCTCGGGGTGCACCGGCACACGCTGCGGTACCGGATGCGGCGGGTGGAGGAGATTCTTGGGCGGTCGCTGGACGACGCGGACGTGCGGATGGAGCTCTGGCTGGCGCTGAAGGCGACGTCGACCGAGTAGGACCGGTCGAGTAGGACCGACAGGGGTCGGACCGAACGGGGTAGGACCGAATGGGAGGGCAGGAAATCCGAGCCGGCGTCGGCCGTGCGGCCCCTGTGCCAATCCGTCGAACGCCGGCCCCTCACCACTACACCCCGGACAAACGCCCCGCCGCCCCCGCGCCCCTACCGTGGACCACGACACACCAGGACACCCCCAATCGCGGAAGGGCCGGGAATTCATATGACTTCCACCCACGCCTTCTGGCTCGCCGGCCGCCAGGTCAGCGGCGAGGACAGCTTCGATGTGACCTCCCCGTGGGACGGGCGGGTCGTCGGCACGGTGAGCGTGCCGACGGACGCGCAGACCGAGGAGGCCGTGGCCGCCGCGTACGCCGTCCGCGAGGACTTCGCCGCGACCCCGGCCCACGTACGTGCCGCCGCCCTCGACCACGTCAGCAGGCGGCTCGTCGAGCGGACCGAGGAGATCGCCCGGCTGATCTCCGCCGAGAACGGCAAGCCCATGAAGTGGGCCCGCGGCGAGGTCGGCCGTGCCGTGTCCGTGTTCCGGTTCGCGGCCGAGGAGGCCCGGCGGTTCAACGGCGGCGAGGCCCAGCGGCTCGACACCGACCTCGGCGGTCAGGGGCGGCTCGCCCTCACCCGGCGCTTCCCCAAGGGTGTCGTCCTCGGCATCGCGCCCTTCAACTTCCCGCTGAACCTGTGCGCCCACAAGATCGCCCCGGCCATCGCCGCCGGCGCGCCGATCATCCTGAAGCCCGCCCCGGCCACCCCGCTGTCCGGTCTGATCATCGGTGAGCTGCTCGCCGAGACCGAGCTTCCGGCCGGCTCCTGGAGCATCCTCCCGGTGCCGAACGACAAGATGCCCGCCCTGGTCCAGGACGAGCGCCTGCCGGTCATCTCCTTCACCGGCTCCGAGACGGTCGGCTACGCGATCATGGACTCGGTGCCGCGCAAGCACTGCACCCTGGAGCTGGGCGGCAACGGCGCGGCGGTCGTGCTCGCCGACTTCGCCTCCGACGCGGACCTCGACTGGGCCGCGACCCGCATCGCCACCTTCTCCAACTACCAGGGCGGCCAGTCCTGCATCTCGGTGCAGCGGGTGATCGCGGACGCGTCCGTCCATGACCGGCTCGTGCCGCGCATCGTCGCCGCCGTCGAGGCCCAGGTCACCGGTGACCCGGGCGACGACGCCACCGACGTCGGCCCGCTGGTCAGCGAGGACGCCGCCAAGCGCGTCGAGACGTGGGTCGAGGAGGCCGTCTCCGCCGGGGCCAGCCTGCTCACCGGAGGCAAGCGCGACGGCGCCTCGTACGCGCCGACCGTCCTCACCGACGTACCGGCCGACGTGACCCTCGCGTGCGAGGAGGTCTTCGGGCCCGTCCTCACCGTGCAGAAGGTCGACGGGGAGGCCGCCGCCTTCGCCGCCGCCAACGCCTCCAAGTACGGCCTGCAGGCAGGTGTGTTCACCCACGACCTGCAGACCGCCTTCCGCGCCCACCGCGCCCTCGAGGTCGGCGGCGTCGTCATCGGCGACGTGCCCTCCTACCGGGCCGACCAGATGCCGTACGGCGGCGCCAAGCAGTCCGGTGTGGGCCGTGAGGGCGTGAAGTTCGCGATGGACGACTACACCTACGAGCGCGTGATGGTCCTCACCGGCATCGCTCTCTGAGTCACTCAAAAGGCTAGCTAATGGGAACCATTTTCATATAAGGTTTCCGAAGGGCCCGGCACCGATGCCTTCCGGTGCCGGGCCCCTTCCTGCGTCGGCCGGTTCCGGACCCTCAGCCGGAGAAGCCGACGTGCGCGAGCCGCAGGGGGCCGCGCAGTTCGAGGTGGACGTCGTGAACGCCGTCGGCGGTGATGCCGGCGCTCACCGTCGAGTAGTCGTACGGGCTCGCATCCGGCGTCCGGGACGTCAGTACGGCGAGCACCGGGCCCCCGTTCAGCGACACCTCGACCACTCCGTCGCCGGAGACCGTCGCCGTCACCTGCGTGACGCCGGCCCCGAAGTCGCAGTGCCGGTAGACCAGTTCGCCCGACTCGCCCTGCGCCGGCGTCACCGCGTCGCCCGACGCCTTCGTGCGGTCGACGATTGCGATACCGCTCTGCTCGTCGAAGTCGGCCGGGTTCAGGCCGCGTCGGAGGACCGGGCGCGGGGCGGGTTTCTCGCCGTCCAGGACCACGGTCGTACGCAGGCGGATGTCCTCGCTGGAAGCGCCGGCCAGGATCTCGTACGGGCCCGGCTCACGGCGCCATCCACTCCGCGCGACGTCCCAGAAGTCGAAGGCGGACAACGGGACTTCGAAGCCCAGCTCCTGCCGCTCGCCGGGAGCCAGCCGCACCCGGCTGTGCGCCACCAGCTCGCGGCGCGGGCGCGGCACCGTCGGCTCCACGGCACGGGTGTAGAGCTGGGCGACCTCGTCGGCCGTCACGTCGCCGGTGTTGGTGACCGTGAAGGTGACCGCCACCGCGTCGCCGTCCACCGCCGTCCGCAGGTCGGCGTACGAGAAGCTCGCGTACGACAGGCCGTGGCCGAATGGGAACAGCGGGGTGCCTTCGAAGTACAGGTAGGTCTGGCGGCCGCCGATCACGTCGTAGTCGAGAAGGCCGGGCAGGTCGGCGTCGGCGGCGTACCAGGTCTGCGGGAGGCGGCCCGCGGGGGAGACGTCGCCGGCCAGGACCCGGGCCAGGGCGGTGCCGGCCGCCTGGCCGCCGTGGGACGTCCAGAGCATCGCCGGGATCGCGGCCGGGTCGACCGCGTACGGGTACGCCGACACCAGTGCCAGCACCGTGTTCGGGTTGGCGGCAAGGGCGGCCCGCAGGAGGCGCTCCTGCTGGGCGGGGAGGGCCAGTGTCGTGCGGTCCTCGGTCTCGCGGCCGTTGATGTGCGGGTCGTTGCCGGCGACCACCAGGACCACGTCCGCCTGCGAGATCACACGCGTCACGGCGGCGTCGCCGGATTCGATGACGATGAGCTCGAAGGCTTCCGGATTCGCTGCGGCAACCCTGACGCCGTCGGCGGCGACTGAGACGTGGTGACCCGTGCCGAGATGCCGGAGGAGGTGTCCGTTCGCATGCGTTTCCAGGCGGAACGTCTCCTGGACGACCCAGCCCCCGGGCTGGTCGGCGGAGGCGCGGAGGTAACCGTCCTCGGCGACGGAGAGGTAGCGGCCGTCGGGGGCGCGCAGCGTCAGCACGCCCTCGCCCCAGTCGACGAGCGCGAGTTCGGTGCCGGTCGGGCCGCAGGTCAGCGGGGGCAGGTCGGTACGGCCGGCGAGCAGGGCCGGGTCGAGGGCGCCCTCGGCGCCGCGCACCTCGTCGGCGGCGGCGGCCTCGGGGACGCGCAGGAAGGTTCCGGCCGAGGTCTTCAGCAGGACGCGGTCGACGCCCTCCGCGAACTCCACCCGCTCCGCGCCGAACCGCTCGTACAGGCCCTCCAGCGGGGTGGAGCGGTGGATGAGCGTGCCGCTGTACCAGTCGAGCTTGCACTCGTCGGCGAGCAGGCCGACCACCGCGAGCCGGGTGTCGGGCGCGAGCGGCAGCAGGCCATCGCTGTTCTTGAGCAGCACGACCGCCTGCTCCGCGGCCTCCTGGGCCAGGGCACGGTGGGCCGGGGTGTCGAAGTCCCTGGTGAGCGCGTGCGGGTCGTACTCCGGGTCGAACTCGCCGAGGCGGAAGCGGACCGAGAGCTGGCGGCGGACCGCTGTGTCGAGGTCCGCCTCGGTCAGCAGGCCCTGGTCCAGGGCCCCGCGGACCCGCGCGGTGATTCTCGCGCTGTCGGTGCCGTGGTCGGTGAAGCTGTCGACGCCGGCGAGGATCGCGGCCGCCGTGGCCTCCTCGTGGGTGTCGAAGTAGTGCTCGGAGTCGACCAGGTTGGAGGGCGCGCCGGCGTCCGAGCAGACCAGGAGGTCCTCGTCGGTCCAGGTGCGCAGGTGCTCGCGCAGATACGGCGAGACGTGGTTGGGGCGGCCGTTGACCAGGTTGTAGGCCGGCATCACCCCGGCTGTCGCACCCGCCTCGACCGTCTCGCGGAAGGCGCGCAGGTCGTACTCGTTGAGGACGCGCGGGCGCACCGACGAGGACGTGACGTCGCGGCCCGTCTCGTTGTTGTGGGCCAGCCAGTGCTTGAGGACCGGCGCGGTGCGCCAGTACGTCGGATGGTCGCCGCGCAGGCCGCGGGTGTACGCGGTGGCGATGGCCGAGGTGAGCATCGGGTCCTCGGAGTAGCCCTCCTCGTTCCGGCCCCACAGGGGGTGGCGCAGCAGGTTGACGGTGGGGGACCAGACGTTCAGGCCCACGCGGTCGTCGCGGGCCCGCATCGCGCGGGTCTCCTTGGAGACGGCCTCGCCGACCCGGCGCACGAGATCGGTGTTCCAGGTCGCGCCGAGGCCGACCGCCTGGGGGAAGACGGTGGCCGGGCCCATCCACGCCACGCCGTGCAGGGCCTCCTGCCCGGTGCGGAACGCCGCGATGCCGAGCCGCTCGACGGCCGGCGTGAACTGGTGCAGAAATCCGATCTTTTCGTCGAGGGTGAGCCGCGACAGGAGGTCGTCGATGCGCTTCGCGAACGGCATTCGCCGATCACGGAAAGGTGGCGTAGGCGGCGTTTGTGCGGTCACGTGGGGTTCCCCTTGCGATGGAGCGGCCAGACGCTTTCGAAGCGCTTCGATGCTCATTCGGCTCGGGGGTGAGTGTCAAGACATCGACACCGCTGGTTCAAGCAATGCATAAGGAAAGGTCCCTCCCGGCACCTAGGAGGAAACTTGGGAGCGACCCTTGTGCACCCATGGGTGTTCACTTAACCTCGCAGCAACATCGAAGCGCTTCGACGACGGATCTCATCGGATCTCTCGGATCTCGTCGCAATGGTCGGAGGACCGCTTCAGCTCAGCCAGTTCCACTTACGACACCGCAGCCGACGGCCCACCGCCGGGTGTCCAGGTGCGCCATGAAGGGTTGACGCAATGACGCCGAACGCCGACTCAGCCTCCTCCGGACCCAGCCGGAGAAGCTTCCTCGCCTCCACGGCGGTCGCCACCGCAGCGGTGGCCGGTGGGATGCCGCTGCTCGCCGCCTGCGGGGGTTCGGACAGCGGCTCGCGCGAGGGGACCACGTCGGGCAAGGACGCCAGGAAGATCCTGCCGGCGTACGTGGCCGGCAACGTGGTGACGCCGGACATCCCCGCGAAGAACGGCTCCGCGGTCGGCTTCACCAGCAAGGTGGACCTGGCCACCCTGAAGACCTCGGTGCCGAAGAAGCTCGGCAAGGGCGGCCAGGTCACCATCATGTCGCCGTTCTGGGGCTCGCCGCCGAAGGGCGACAACGCCTACTACACGGCGATGAACGACCTGACCGGCGTCGACGTCCGCTGGCAGAACCAGGACGGCAACACCTACGACCAGAAGCTGGGCGCGGTGCTCGCCTCCGGCGACGTCCCCGACGTGGTGGTCATACCCGGCTGGAACATGGGCGGGAAGATACCCAGCGCCATCATCGGCAAGTTCGCCGACCTCGGACCCCACCTGTCGGGCGACGCGGTCAAGGAGTACCCGAACCTCGCCGCGATCCCGACGGACGCGTGGCAGCGGTCCATCTTCGGCGGCAAGCTGCGCGGTCTGCCCATGCCGGCGTCGTACGTCGTCAACATCGTGCCCTTCTACCGCAAGGACATCTTCGACAAGGAGGGGTACGAGATCCCCACCTCCGGCGACGAGTTCATGGCGCTGGCCAAGGACATCACCAACGCCAAGGCCAAGCGGTGGGCGTGCGGCGACATGAAGTGGACCGCCTTCAACGCCTTCGGGGTGCTGTCCGGCAGCGAGAAGGCGCTCGGCTGGAACCTCGTCGACGGCAAGCTGGTCTACCGCGCGGAGACCGAGGAGTACCTCGAGGCCCTGGAGTGGACCCGCAAGCTGTTCGCCGCCGGGGTCGTCCACCCCGACTTCAAGCTCGGCAAGAGCCAGGCCGTCGACCCCAGCACCAAGTTCGCCGCGGGCGAGTTCCTGATCTACAACAACGACATCTCCAGCTGGTGGGGGCAGCAGGCCGTTCAGGCGGCCCAGAACCCCGACTTCGAGATCTGGGGCATGGACGTCTTCGGCCACGCCGGCGGCGCCCCGACGCTCTACGCCACGAACCCGGCCAACATCTTCGCCTTCGTCAGCAAGAACGCCTCCGAGGCCGTCGTCCGCGATGTCCTCGCGGTCGCCAACGTGACCGCGGCGCCGTACGGCACGAAGGAGTACATGCTCACCAACTACGGGGTCGAGGGCACCCACTTCACGGTGAAGGACGGCGTGCCGACCAAGAACGACAAGGGCAACATCGAGGTCGTCAACGCCTACGTCATGGTCGCCAGTCCGGCCCCCACCATCGCCCGCCCCGACTTCCCGGACATCGGCAAGGGCGCGGTCGAGTGGCAGCAGCGGATGGGCGCCGTCACCAGGAAGACGCCGTTCTACGGCATGCAGATCACCGAGCCGACCCGCTACACCAACCTCTCCAACGACTTCGAGCAGCTCGAGGACGACGTCGTGCGCGGCCGCAAGAAGATCAGCGACGTACAGCAGGCCGTCTCCGACTGGAAGAGCAAGGGCGGCGACAAGCTGCGCGACTGGTACCGGAAGATCCTCGACGAGAACGGCAGCGCGGCCAACTGATCCGGGGTTCGAGGCAAGGAGACGGCCGTGTCCCACAGCACGGTGCCTCGCAGCAGTGCCGAGGCGAAGAGTAAGACCCCGAGCGAGGAGACCCCGGCGGCGTCCGGCGGCGCCACCGGCCCCGCCGGACGGACCGGGAAGTCACCCTCGGGGAAGCTGAGCTTCAGGGTCCGGTTCAGACGTGACCGCCTGCTGCTCCTGATGACGCTGCCGGCCGTCGTGCTGGTGCTGCTGTTCAACTACGTCCCGATCCTCGGCAACGTCGTCGCGTTCCAGGAGTACGACCCGTACATCAGCGACAACGGCGTCGTCTCCATCCTGAACAGCCCCTTCGTGGGCATGGAGAACTTCCACCGGATCTTCGAGGACTCGGCCTTCTGGAACGCCGTCCAGAACACGCTGATCCTCTTCTTCCTCCAGCTCGTGCTGTTCTTCCCGATCCCGATCCTGCTCGCCCTGCTCATCAACAGCGTGGTCAGGCCCCGGATCCGGGCGGTCTCGCAGGCGATCCTCTACCTGCCGCACTTCTTCTCCTGGGTGCTGGTCGTCGCCGTCTTCCAGCAACTGTTCGGCGGCGCCGGGATCTTCTCCCAACTGCTGCGACAGCACGGGTACGACGGCCTCGACTTCATGACCGACCCGAACACCTTCCCGCTGCTGATCACCGCGCAGAGCGTATGGAAGGACGCCGGCTGGGGGATCATCGTCTTCCTCGCCGCGCTCGCCTCGGTCAGCCCGGACCTGTACGAGGCCGCCGCGATGGACGGCGCCGGGCGTCTGCGCCGTATGTGGCACGTCACGCTGCCCGCGCTGCGGCCCGTGATCGCCCTGCTGCTGGTGCTGCGCGTCGGTGACGCGCTGACGGTCGGGTTCGAACAGATCCTGCTGCAACGCGACATGGTGGGGCCGGGCGCAGCTGAGGTCCTCGACACCTTCGTGTGGTGGAACGGCGTGCGCAACCAGGACTTCGGCTACGCGGCCGCCGCAGGCCTCATCAAGGGCGTCGTCAGCCTCGGACTGGTCCTCGCCGCGAACAAGGTGGCCCATCTCATGGGCGAGCAGGGGGTGTACAAGAAGTGAGCGCCGTGATCGACGAGCCCGCGCGGCTCGACCAGCAGCCTCACGCGCCCCGCTGGTGGGAGGCGCCGCCTCGGCCCACCTGGGAGGAGGAGCCCACCAGGGCCGGCCTCGCGGGCAAGGGCCTCGCCCTGACGCTGGCCTGCCTCGGGATCCTCTTCCCGCTGTGGATCGTGGTCGTCACCAGTCTCTCCTCGCGCAGGACGATCGACGAGGCGGGCGGGCTGGTGATGGTGCCGAAGGACATCACCTTCATCGCCTACAAGGAACTGCTCAGCGGCGGCCAGGTCACCCGCGCGGCGATCATCAGCGTCCTCGTCACCCTCGTCGGCACGCTGTTCTCGATGGCCGTGTCCGTGCTGTGCGCGTACGGGCTGTCCCGCAGCGGGTCGCTCGGGCACCGGTGGATCCTGATGACGCTGCTGGCGACGATGTTCTTCAGCGCCGGGCTCATCCCGACGTATCTGCTGGTGCAGACCCTCGGGCTGACGGACTCCTATCTGGCGCTGATCCTGCCGAGCGCGGTGAGCGTGTTCAACATCCTCGTGCTGCGCGGGTTCTTCACGGGGATCTCGCAGGAGCTCGTCGACAGTGCGCGCATCGACGGCGCCGGTGACTTCCGGATTCTGTGGCAGATCGTCATGCCGTTGTCGCGGGCCGTCATCGCGGTGATCACGTTGTTCTACGCGGTCGGGTACTGGAGCGCCTGGTTCAACGCGTCGCTGTACTTGAACGACCAGGACATGATGCCGCTGCAGAACGTCATGATCCAGCTGGTCCAGAAGCAGGAAGCGCCGGTCGGACTCGGGCAGGCCATCAAGACGGGGCAACTGTCGGGGCTGGCCGTGCAGATGGCGGTCATGGTGATGGCTCTGCTGCCGGTTGCCGTGCTGTCTCCCTTCGTCCAGCGGCATTTCAAGAAGGGCATGCTGACGGGCGCGGTGAAGGGCTGACCGACGCGCGCACATCGAAACAGTCCCGCGCCCCTTGAGGTCTCTCCCGTCCCCACGTTGTGAACGAGGTATGTCCATGCGTGCATCCCGCCCGTCCAGACGAACCGTCCTCACCGGGACCGCGGCAGCCGCCGCGCTCACCACCCTTGCGTCCCTCGCGGGGCAGGCGTCCGCCGCCGAGCGCGCTGCCGGCCAGGCGTACCGCTGGCGCAACGCCGTCATGGGCGGCACCGGCTTCGTCACCGGCGTTCTCTTCCACCCCGCCGTCCGCGGCCTCGCCTACGCCCGCACCGACATCGGCGGTGCCTACCGCTGGGACGACCGCGCCGCCCGCTGGACCCCACTGACCGACCATCTCGGCTGGGACGACTGGAACCTCCTCGGCGTCGAGGCCATCGCCGTCGACCCCGCCCACCCCGACCGGCTCTATCTCGCCCTCGGCACCTACGCCCAGTCCTGGGCCTCCAACGGCGCCGTCCTGCGCTCCGACGACCGCGGCCTCACCTGGACCCGCGCCGACCTCACCGTGAAGCTCGGCGCAAACGAGGACGGGCGGGGCACGGGGGAGCGGCTGCTCGTCGACCCGCGGGACAGTGACACCCTGTGGCTGGGCACCCGGCACGACGGACTGCTCAAGTCCACCGACCGGGGCGCCACCTGGGCGGCCGTCACCGGATTCCCCTCTTCCCCGAGCGCCACCGGACAGGGCGTCACCCTCCTCGTCGCCGCCGGTCGCACCCTCTACGCCGGGTGGGGCGACGGCGACGGCACGGCGGCCACCAGGAACCTGTACCGGACCACCGACGGCACCAGCTGGGAGGCCGTCCCCGGTCAGCCCGCCGGCACCGCCGCGAAGGTCCCGATCCGCGCAGCGTACGACCGTCACGGCCACGAGCTGTACGTGACGTACGCCAACGCGCCCGGCCCCAACGGCCAGTCCGACGGCAGTGTGCACAGGCTGCGGACGACGGACGGGACGTGGACCGAGGTCACGCCGGTGAAGCCCGGCGGCACCGACACCTTCGGCTACGGCGGCATCGCCGTCGACGCACGCCGACCCGGCACGATCGTGGTCTCCACCAACAACCGCTGGGCCGACATCGACACCGTGTACCGGACCACCGACGGCGGTCGCGCCTGGACGTCGTTGAAGGACACGGCCGTCATCGACGTCACCGAGACGCCGTACCTCAAGTGGGGTGCCGAACAGCCCAAGTTCGGCTGGTGGATTCAGGCGGTCGCGCTGGACCCGTACGACTCCCGGCATCTCGTGTACGGCACCGGCGCGACCCTCTACGGCACGCGCGACCTGGAGCACTGGGCCCCGCGGATCCGGGGCCTGGAGGAGACGTCCGTCCGGCAGCTGATCTCGCCGCCGGCCGGAAGGGCACACCTGATCAGCGGCAACGGGGACATCGGTGTGATGTACCACGAGTCGCTCACGGCCTCCCCGTCGCGGGGCATGGCCGCCAATCCCGTGTTCGGCACCTCCACCGGGCTCGCGCAGGCCACGGCCAGGCCGTCGTACGTGGTCCGTTCCGGCTGGGGCGACCACGGCAACGGCGCCCACTCGAACGACGGCGGGCAGACCTGGGCGCCCTTCGCGACACAGCCCGCCATCGCCAAGGACGCGCCGGGACCGATCGCCACCAACGCCGACGGCAGCGTGCTGGTGTGGTCCTTCGTGCACTGGGACGGCACCCCCTACCCGGCCCGGCGCTCCGCCGACAACGGCGTCACCTGGGCCGAGGTCACCTCCTTCCCGAAGGGGGCCACCCCGGTCGCGGACCCCGTCGACCCGAGCGCCTTCTACGCCTTCGACACCGCCACCGGCACGCTCCACGCCAGCACCGACGGCGGTGTGACCTTCACCGCGCGGGCCGGCGGGCTGAACTCCGGTGACAAGGAGTTCCAGCTGGCCGTGGCGCCCGGCCGGTCCGGTGACCTGTGGCTGAGCCTCAAGTGGAACGGCCTGTACCGCTCCGTCGACGGCGGCGCGACCTTCACCAAGGTCGGCAGCTGCTGGGCCTCGTACACCCTCGGCTTCGGCAAGGCCGCCCAGGGTGCCCCCTACCCGGCGGTCTACATGGTCGGCTCCACCGAGAGCACCACCGCCGTGTACCGCTCCGACGACGAGGCGAGGACCTGGGTGCGGATCAACGACGACCGGCACCAATGGGGCTGGATCGGCGCGGCCGTCACCGGCGACCCACGCGTCCACGGCCGGGTCTACCTCGCCACCAACGGACGGGGCGTCCAGTACGGGGAGCCCGTCTGATGCCCGGCATGAGCGACGCCACCCGCGGAAGCATGCTCTTCGGCGGCGACTACAACCCCGAGCAGTGGCCCGAGGAGACCTGGGACGAGGACGTACGCCTGATGAAGGAGGCCGGGGTCACCTCGGTCACCCTCGGCGTGTTCTCCTGGGCCAGACTCGAACCACGCCCAGGGGCACGGGAGTTCGGCTGGCTGGACCGGCTGATGGACCTGATGCACGACAACGGCATCGGCGTAGTCCTTGCCACCCCCACCTCCTCGCCCCCGCCCTGGATGGGCCGGCAGCACCCCGAGACCCTGCCGCGCGACGAGGACGGCCGGACCGAGTGGTGGGGCTCCCGCCAGCACTTCTCCCACTCCAGCGCGACGTACCGCCGCTACGCCGCCGCCATCACCGAGGACCTCGCCGCCCGCTACGCCGGTCACCCGGCCCTGCGGATGTGGCACATCAACAACGAGTACTGCACCTACGACTGGGGCGCCGAGGCCGAGGCCGCCTTCCGCCGCTGGCTCCAGGACAGGTACGGCACGCTCGACGCCCTCAACGAGGCCTGGGGCACCGCCTTCTGGAGCCAGGGATACGGCGACTGGTACGAGGTCCTGCCGCCGCGCCGCGCGCACTACATGAAGAACCCCACGCAGGTTCTCGACTTCCGGCGGTTCACGTCCGACGCGCTGCTGGAGTGCTACCTCGCCGAGCGTGACATCGTCGCCCGGCACAGCCCGGACATCCCGGTGACGACCAACTTCATGCCGTTCTGGCAGGGGCAGGACGCCTGGCGGTGGGCCGAGCGGGAGGACGTCGTCTCGGTCGACATCTACCCGGATCCGCGCGATCCGTCCGGCGGGCAGTACGGCGCCCTCATCCATGACATGACCCGCTCGCAGGCCCGCGGCGGCCCCTGGATGGTCATGGAGCAGGCGGCCGGTCCGGTCAACTGGCGCGGGGTCAACCACCCCAAGCCCGCCGGCCTCAACCGCCTGTGGTCCCTCCAGGCCGTGGCCCGCGGCGCCGACGCCGTCTGCTACTTCCAGTGGCGGCAGTCCCGGCAGGGCTCGGAGAAGTTCCACTCGGGGATGGTCAGCCACGCGGGCGAGCACGGCCGTACGTACCGGGAGGTCAAGCGGATCGGCGCCGAACTGGCGCTGCTGAGCGGGAAGGTGGCCGGCACCCGGGTCGGGGCCGCCGAGGTCGCCGTACTCCTCGACTGGAACGCCTGGTGGGCAAGCGGGCAGGACGGCCGGCTGTCCTGCGAGGTCGACTACCCGCAGATCGTCCGCGCCTGGCACCGCGCCCTCTGGGAGGCGCACACCGTCGCGGACTTCGCCCACCCCGAGCACGACCTGTCCGCCTACAAGCTGGTCGTCGTCCCCCAGCTGTACCTGATGACGGACGCCGCCATCGACCGCCTCGTGGCCTATGTCGAGACCGGCGGCACCCTCGTCGCCGGCTTCCAGACCGGCGTCGCCGACGAGGACGACCGCGTCCGCCCCGGCGGCATGGACGTACGGCTGCGCGACCTGTTCGGCATCCGCACGCTGCACGAATGGTGGCCGCTCGACGCGGGAGAGAGGGCCGACGCCGAAGGCTTCCACGGCACCCTGTGGTCCGAGGAGATCGAGGCGGCGGACGACGTGGACGCCGTGACGCCCTACAAGGGCGGCGAGCTGGACGGACTGCCCGCCGTCCTGCGCAAGGGGCGTGCCTGGTACGTCTCCACCCTCCCCGAGCCGCACGCGCTGCGCACACTGCTGGCCGACATCGCGACGGGGGCCGATGTCCGACCCACTCTCGCGGGGCTTCCGGCGGGAGTGGAGGCGGTCCGGCGGGGCGGGCTGCTGTTCCTTCTGAACCACGGGCGCGACGCGGTCACCGTGCCCGTGCCCGGCCGCCACCTCGACCTGCTGACCGGCGCGGACGTCACCGACTCGGTGGAGCTGGGGCGGTACGGGGCCGCCGTGCTGGAGGCCGCCCCATGAGCGAACCGGTGCACGGCACCTGGGATCCCGCCCCCGCCACCCCCTGGGAGGACGCCTACCTGAGCGGGAACGGCCGACACGGCGCCATGGTGTTCGGTGATCCGAACGCCGACCGGGTCATCGTCAACCACCACACCCTGGTCCGCCCCAACGGGGCCGAACACGCCCGTCCGCCCGCCCTCGCCGCCGAACTCCCGCACCTCCAGGACCGGCTGCTCGCCGGGGACGTCACCGCGGCCGAGCACTTCACCGACGGGCGCGGGCTGCAGTGGGTGCAACCCTTCCACCCCGCCTTCCAGCTACGGCTGCGCCGCCCGGCCGTCGAGGAGCGCGGCGACTACCGCCGCGGGGTCGACTTCACCACCGGCGTCTGCACGGCCGGGCGCGGCGGCTGGCGGAGCCAGGTCTTCGTCTCCCGCGCCGACGACGTCATCGTCCAGTACGTCACCGAAGCCGGTCTCACGCTCGACGTCACCCTGGATCACCAACTTCCGGGCGTCCCCTACGGCTTGGCGGTCGGACACAGTGCCATCCTCACCCCCGAGGGCGCGCTCCTCACCCTGCGCGCCCGTTACCCCGGAAGCGACCGCGCGTACACGGGCGTCACCCTCGCCGTGGTGACGGGCGGCAGCACCCGCACCTCGCTGCCGGGCCTGCGCATCCACAACGCCCGCTCGCTGCTGCTCCTCACCCGCGTCCGGCGCCACACCGGCGAGCTGGACGCCCTCGCCGCGGCCCATGCCCTGCGCGCCCTGCTGCCCGACGGCGACGAGGACCCGTACGACCGCCTCCTCGGCCGCCACACCGACCTGCACCGCCCCGCCTACCTCCGCGTCGGCCTCGACCTCGGCGCCGACGCGGCCGAACGGGCCCTGCCCGGCTCGGACCTGGTGGGCCGCCCGAAGAGCCCCGCCCTCCTGGAACGCCTCTTCGCGGCCGGCCGCTACCACCTCCTCTCCGCCTCCGGAGTTCTGCCGCCCCGGCTGACCGGCCTGTGGACCGGCGACTGGAACACGGCCTGGTCGGGCGCGTTCACCACCGACGCCAACCTCAACCTCCAGACCGCGTCGGCCGCCGCGGCAGCGCTCCCGGAGGTGACCGAGGCCCATGCCTCCCTGGTCCACGGCCAGTTGGACCACTGGCGGGACAACGCCCGCGCGATCTTCGGTACCCGCGGCGTCGTGGCTCCCGCCCACACCGACGGCGAGTCCGGGCACATCTACCACTTCAGCCGCGAGTACCCCCTGCACCTGTGGACCGCTGGCGCCGACTGGCTGCTCAAGCCGCTCGTCGACCACGACCAGACCCGCGGCGAGCACGACCCGCGCACGGCCGCCGCCCTCGCCGAAGCCGCCCGGTTCTACGAGGACTTCCTCACCCGCACCGACAGCGACGGTCACGTGATCGTCGTCCCCTCCTACTCACCGGAGAACCGCCCGGCGAACGCGAGCTGGGGCACCCTCAACGCCGCGATGGATCTCTCGGCCGCCCGCCACGCCCTGCTGACGGCGGCCGACTACCACTGCGGCACCCCGGATGCCGACCGCTGGCGCGCCCTCGCCGACCGTCTCCCGCCGCACCGGGTCAACACCGACGGAGCCCTCGCCGAATGGGCCCGGCCGGGCCTCGAGGACACGTACGACCACCGCCACCTCAGCCACCTCTACGGCGTCTGGCCGCTCGACGAGATCACCCCGTACGACACCCCGGCCCTCGCGACGGCCGCCCACCGCGCCCTCGAACTGCGCGGCGCCGAGAACGACTCCGCGCACGGCCATCTCCACCATGCCCTCGTCGCGGCCCGGCTCCGGGACGGCGAGCGGGTCGCCCACGCCCTCGACCAGGTCCTGGGCGGCGACTTCTTCCACGCCTCCCTGATGAGCGCCCACTACCCGAATCGCGACGTCTACAACGCGGACGCCGCGCACACCCTGCCCGCCGTACTGATCGAGATGCTCGTGCAGTCGACCCCGCACCGGCTGGTCCTGCTGCCGGCTCTGCCGGCCGGCCTCCCCGAGGGGCGAGTGCGGGGCGTACGCACGCGGTTCGGTGCGGAGGTCGACCTGGCCTGGACGCCCGAGGGAGCCACCGCGGTCCTGAAGCCGTCCCGCACCGTCCGTATCGAACTCCGGACTTCCTCCGGCAACGGCGACGCAGCACCGCTCGAGCTCGTCGCCGGAGAAGACCACGTCATCGGCCTCGGGGCGTGGTAACCCCGCAACTCCCCCCACCCATGGAAAGGGACACCATGGCAAAGACCGCACTGCGCAAGATCACCATGGCCGTGCTGGCCCCGGCGATGGCCCTCGGCGCCACCGTCGGGCTCGCCTCCGCCCCCGCCTCGGCCGCCGTCTGGAACTCCTGCGACCAGTGGGGCAACACCAGCCTGAACGGCTACACGCTCTACAACAACATCTGGGGCTCCGGCGCCGGAAGCCAGTGCATCTGGGCCAACTCCGGCACCAGCTGGGGCGTCTGGGCCAACCACCCCAACACCGGCGGCATCAAGTCCTACCCCAACTCCAAGAAGGTGATCAACAAGACGATCGCCTCCCTCGGCTCGCTCACCAGCAGCTACAACGTCACGGTCCCGACGTCCGGCGCGTACAACACGTCGTACGACATCTGGGACACCGACTACGACTACGAGATCATGCTCTGGGTCAACCACAACGGCGCCGTCGGCCCGCTCGGCACCTCGCAGGGCAATGTCACGCTCGGCGGTCACACCTGGACCGTCTACAAGGGCAACAACGGCGCGAACGAGGTCTTCTCGTTCCTGCGGACGTCCGACTCCACCTCGGGCAGCGTGGACATCAAGCCGATCCTCAGCTGGATCGCCAACACCAAGGGCTGGATGTCCAGCAGCGAGACCATCGGTGACGTGCAGTTCGGCTACGAGATCACCTCGTCGTCCGGCGGGCTCGACTTCGCCACCAACAACCTGACCGTCAGCAGCAGCTGACCTGCCGGCAGGGCCGGGGCCGGTCCGCGTCGCGCCTCAGGCGCGGTCGACCTCGGCCCGCAGCGCGTTGTAGTCCGCGAAGGCGTCCTCGACCCCGGCGCGGGTCAGACCGTAGCGGGCCAGGTCGTAGCGGTGCGGTCGGGTGCCCTTCGGGCGGGCGACGGCACCGGCCAGCCGGGCGGCCTCGGCGTCGGTCCAGCGGGCGCCGACCGCGTCGTAGAGCTTCGGGACGCCCGTGGCGGGCTCGGCGCCGAGCCAGGAGTACGGGGCGTCCACCACCGTCTCGCGGGGGAGGGCGGCACGGGCCGCGAGGCCGCGTCGCATCGCACGGCTCAGCAGGCCGGACCAGGTGGCGCCGATGCCGTGCAGGTCCAGGGGGCGGGTGCTGACGGCCATGCCGTGCTCGATCAGGCTGCAGAAGGAGGCCACGGCGGTGACCGGATCACGGTGGCACCACACGATCGTGGCGTCCGGGAACACCGTGTGCAGCGCGTCGAGGTTGCCGAGGTGCAGCGGGGACTTGAGGATCCAGCGGCGCCGCGGACGGCCGTACTGCAGGACCTGGAACACCTGCTTGAGGTACCGGTAGTCGTCGGTGAAGTCCCGCGCGCGGTACCACTCCACGTACTCCGGCAGCAGCACCTGCGACAGCGGCATCAGGGCGTGCGGCAGGGCGAAGGTGCACTCCTCCGGGCCCTCGGCGGCCATCGCGTGGATGTCGCGGAAGCGCGGTGCGAACAGGTTGGTTCCCTGGACCATGCGGCGGCCTGCCGTGACCGCCTTCCGGCGCTCGCGGGGCGAGGGCTCCAGGCCGGGGGTGAGGAGTTCCCACAGCAGGGGACCGCGGTGCTCGGGCGAGAGCGACAGCACGGAGTGCGTCACCGTGGTCGCGGTGCGGGGCAGGCCCACGACGAAGACCGGCCTCTCGATCGGTTCCCGCTCGATCTCCGGGTGCCCGGCGATCAGCCCACGCACCCGCGCCCGGTTGGCGAGATGCCGGCGCACGAAGACCTGCGCGGACTGCCAGCCGACCGGCGTGAGGTTCTCTGCCTCGGCCCACCAGCCCAGCAGCAACCGGAAGTCGTCGACGAACTGCCGGTCCCCCTTCGCCTCTCCCGTCTCCACGACGATCCGGTCGAAGATCCGGTCGGGACCGCGACGGGATCCGAAGCCCGCCCGCAGCAGCTGGTTGGCGAGGGTGAGGGCGAGCGGAGGCGAGGACACGCGGTGACTCTATCTCGATGAACTGACCTGCCGGGAAGGCAAGTTGGGCATGTGGCCGAGGGGGCGACCGGAAGACCTCCACCGTCCGGCCACCCCCTCCGGCACGGCTACTGAGCCACCGGCAGCCGTGCCCCGTCCCGCAGAAACAGCGGGATGCGGTCCAGCGGCGAGTCGACCGTCACGGTCGCACCGCCCTCGTACGTCTCCCCGGTCCACGCGTCCGTCCAGCGCGCGCCGGCCGGGAGATACGTCGTCCATGTCGTCGCGCCCGCCGTCAGCACCGGGGCGACCAGCAGGTCGCGGCCGAAGAGGTAGGCGTCGTCGACCGACCAGGCCGCCGGGTCGTCCGGGAACTCCAGGAACAGCGGACGCATCACCGGCAGGCCCTCCTCGTGGGCCTCGCGCATGACCTCCAGGACGTACGGCTTGAGGCGCTCGCGCAGCCGCAGGTACTTCTCCAGGATCGGGCCGGCCTCCTCGCCGTACGACCACACCTCGTTCGGGCCGCCGGTCATCTCCGGGCCGAGCGGCGTGCCCGGGTCACGGAAGCCGTGCAGCCGCATCAGCGGGGACAGCGCGCCGAACTGGAACCAGCGGACCATGACCTCGCGGTACGCCGGGTCGTCCGGGTCGCCGCCGTGGAAGCCGCCGATGTCCGTGTTCCACCAGGGGATGCCGGACAGGGCGGTGTTGAGGCCGGCCGCGAGCTGGCGGCGCAGGGTCGCGAAGTCGGTGCCGATGTCCCCGGACCACA
Source organism: Streptomyces sp. NPDC055013 (assembly GCF_053608645.1). Taxonomy (NCBI): domain Bacteria; kingdom Bacillati; phylum Actinomycetota; class Actinomycetes; order Kitasatosporales; family Streptomycetaceae; genus Streptomyces; species Streptomyces sp. NPDC055013. Next base: position 95,067 of record NZ_JBSGVW010000011.1, on the reverse strand, counting down.
GGGCGGCGCCGTAGCGCTGACTGCCCGCCCACGCCGAGCGGTTGAGGGTGATGACCTCCTCGCCCTGCGCCCGCAGGCCCTCGTGGAAGGTGCGGGAGTTCTCGGCCGGGTAGCTGTTGCCGACCTCCAGGCCCGGACCCGTCCAGTAGCGCAGGTTCTCCTGGAAGCCCGGCTTGAGCTCCGGCTCGCAGGCGTCCAGCCAGAAGGCCGTGATGCCGTACGGGACGAGGTAGTTGTCGCGCACCTTCGACCACACGAACTCACGCGCGTCCGGGTTCGTGGCGTCGTAGAACGCCACCTGGACCGTGGCGGCCACCTCCTTGTCGGGCCAGTCGGCGTGTGCCATCGGGCCGTACTGGGTGCCGATGAAGTAGCCGCGCTGCTCCATCACGGCGTGGTTCTCGCTCAGCGGCGACACCGACGGCCAGACGCTGACCACCAACTTCACGCCCAGCTCGTCCAGTTCACGGACCATGGCCGCCGGGTCGGGCCACTCCGCCGGGTCGAACTTCCAGTCGCCGAGGTGCGTCCAGTGGAAGAAGTCGCAGACGATCGCCGACAGGGGCAGGCCCCGGCGTTTGTACTCCCGTGCCACCGCGAGGAGTTCGTCCTGCGTGCGATAGCGCAGCTTGCACTGCCAGAAGCCCGCCGCCCACTCCGGCAGCATCGGCGTACGGCCCGTCACCGCGCTGTAGCGCCGCTGGCCGTCGGCCGGGCCGCCCGCGGTGATCCAGTAGTCGATCTGCCGGGCCGAGTCGGCGACCCACCGGGTGCCGTTGTGTGCGAGCTCCACGCGGCCGATCGCCGGGTTGTTCCACAGCAGGGTGTAGCCCCGGCTGGAGGACAGCACCGGGATGCCGACCTCGGCGTTGCGCTGGACGAGGTCGATGACCAGGCCCTTCTGGTCGAACCGCCCGTGCTGGTGCTGGCCGAGGCCGTACAGCTTCTCACCGTCGTACGCGGCGAAGCGCTGCTCCAGGCGATGGTGGCCGTTGCCCACGGCGGTGTGGAGACGCGGGCCGGGCCACCAGAAGTGGGCGCGCTCCTCGGCGAGCACCTCCTCGCCGTCCTCGGTGCGCAGGAAACGGATCAGACCCTCGGCGTCGACCTGCACGGTCAGTGCGCCCACGGTCAGCTGCGCCTCCCCGTCACCGATCTTGACCGAGCTCTCCGTGGCCGGAGGTTCGTGGAGAAGGGCGTTCGGCAGTCCGTCGAGGACCGGCCCACCGAGCCGGGCACGCACCCGGACCGCGTCCGGACCCCACGGCTCGACACGTACGGTCTCCTGGCGGCCGCTCCACTCCAGCGCGCCGTCCCGCTCGCGGAACGTGCCGACGGTCGGGGACGACTGCGCGAGGCTGACCGTGCCTGGCTGGGGCTGGTTTTCGGCAGGCTGATTCACGAGGTGTGCTCCTCAGGAGGGCAGCGAATGCAGACATGGGGGTGCCCGGCGAGGGCACGGCGGTGAAGCGGTCAGTGCGGCGGGGCGGTGATGTGTCAGTGGGCGGCCGACGGCGCCGGGCCCGTGCTGGCCCGGACCGTCAACTCGGGCGCGATCAGCAGGACTTCGTCGCTGCCACGCCCGTCGAGCTTGGCGACCAGCTGCTCCACGGCGTGCCGGCCCATTTCCTGCGCGGGGATGGAGACGGACGTCAGCCGCACCGAGGCCTGGGTGGCCACCTGGTCGGGGCAGATACCGACCACCGACATGTCCTCGGGTACGGCACGGCCCTGCTGGCGCAGCAGGGCGAGCAGCGGCTCGACCGCCGACTCGTTCTGCACGACGAACCCGGTGGTGCCCGGGCGTTCGTCGAGGATGCGGGCGAGGGTGACGGCCATCGCGTCGTATCCGCCCTCGCACGGCCGGTGCAGCAGCCGGAGCCCCAACTCCTGGGAGCGCAGCCGCAGTCCGTCGAGGGTGCGCTCCGCGAAACCGGTGTGCCGTTCGTAGACGGCCGGCGCCTCGCCGATGACAGCGATGTCGCGGTGCCCCAGCGTCGCCAGATGCTCCACGCACAGCGCGCCGGTCGCCTTGAAGTCGAGGTCGACGCAGGTCAGCCCGGAGGTGTCGGCGGGCAGCCCGATCAGCACGGACGGCTGGTCGGTGCCGCGCAGCAGTGGCAGCCGCTCGTCGTCCAGCTGGACGTCCATCAGGATCATCGCGTCGGCGAGCCCGCTGCCGGTGACGCGGCGCACCGCGTCGGGGCCCTCCTCGCCGGTCAGCAGCAGCACGTCGTAGCCGTGCGTGCGGGCCGTGGTGGCCACCGCGATGGCGATCTCCATCATCACCGGCACATACATGTCGGTGCGTAGCGGGACCATCAGCGCGATGATGTTCGACCTGCTGCTGGCCAGGGCGCGGGCGCCCGCGTTCGGGTGGTAGCCGAGTTCGCGGATGCTCTGCTCGACGCGGTGCCGGGTGGTCGTGGAGATGGACCGCTTGCCACTGAGGACATAGCTCACCGTGCTCGCCGACACTCCGGCGTGCTGGGCGACCTCGGCGAGGGTGACCATCCAGCTCTCCAAGCTCTTGTGAAGCGCTTCGACTGTGCGCCGATGCGTACAGGTGCGGGTGTGAGGGTGATGTGACACTAGCTCTGGCGAGGCCGGGTGTCCATAGGTTGTCGAAGCGCTTCGACAGCTTTTCTCGCCAGGGGCACCGTCCCCCGGACGGCCCTGCCACCGCAACATCTCTGACGGCGCCCGTTCCCGGGGCGCCGACCGCCTGGACACGGTGGCGTACTCCGTCAACATCGGCTGAACGGACGCGCGCAGGGTGGTGGCCCCGCCCGTAATCGGGTACATACGATCGGGTAGCACCCGTCGGTAACCAAACGGCCCATGATCCCGATTCGCGGCGAGGTGAGCCCCATGTCCGCAGCACCCACGAAGCCCACTGTCACTGAGCGTGAGGCACGTCAGGTGGCGGAGGAGGCCCGGCAGCAGGACTGGCGCAAGCCCAGCTTCGCCAAGGAACTGTTCCTGGGCCGCTTCCGCCTCGACCTCATCCACCCCCACCCGATGCCCACCGACGATGCCGCCCAGCGCGGCGAGGAGTTCCTCGCCAAGCTCCGCGACTTCATCGAGACGAAGGTCGACGGCGCCCTCATCGAGCGCGAGTCCCGCATCCCCGACGACGTGATCGACGGCCTGAAGGAAATCGGCGCCTTCGGCATGAAGATCGACACCAAGTACGGCGGGCTCGGCCTCGGCCAGGTCTACTACAACAAGGCCCTCACCCTGGCCGGCTCGGCGTCCCCCGCGATCGGCGTGCTGCTCTCCGCCCATCAGTCGATCGGCGTACCGCAGCCGCTCAAGTTGTTCGGCACCCCGGAGCAGAAGGAGCGGTTCCTGCCGCGCTGCGCCCGCACCGACATCAGCGCGTTCCTGCTGACCGAGCCCGACGTGGGCTCGGACCCGGCGCGCCTGGCCACTTCCGCCGTACCCGACGGGGACGACTACGTCCTCGACGGGGTCAAGCTGTGGACGACCAACGGCGTGGTCGCCGACCTCCTCGTCGTCATGGGCCGGGTGCCGAAGTCCGAGGGCCACAAGGGCGGCATCACCGCCTTCGTGGTGGAGACCAACTCGCCGGGCATCACCGTCGAGAACCGCAACGCCTTCATGGGCCTGCGCGGCATCGAGAACGGCGTCACCCGCTTCCACCAGGTCCGCGTCCCCGCCGCCAACCGCATCGGCCCCGAGGGCGCCGGCCTGAAGATCGCGCTGACGACCCTCAACACCGGACGGCTGTCCCTGCCCGCGTCCTGTGTCGCCGCCGGCAAGTGGTGCCTGAAGATCGCCCGCGAGTGGTCGGCGGCGCGTGAGCAGTGGGGCAAGCCGCTCGCCGCCCACGAGGCCGTCGGTTCCAAGATCTCCTTCATCGCGGCCACCACCTTCGCCCTGGAGGCCGTCACCGACCTCGCCTCGCAGATGGCCGACGAGGACCGCAACGACATCCGCATCGAAGGCGCCCTCGCCAAGCTCTACGCCTCCGAGATGGCCTGGACGATCGCCGACGAACTGATCCAGATCCGCGGCGGCCGCGGCTTCGAGACGGCCGAGTCGCTCAGGGCCCGCGGAGAGCGCCCGGTCGCCGCCGAGCAGGTCCTGCGCGACCTGCGCATCAACCGCATCTTCGAGGGCTCGACGGAGATCATGCACCTGCTGATCGCCCGCGAGGCCGTCGACGCCCACCTGTCGGTCGCCGGCGACCTCATCGACCCCGACAAGTCCCTCCAGGACAAGGCGAAGGCGGGCGCGAACGCCGGCGTCTTCTACGCCAAGTGGCTGCCGAAGCTGGTCGCCGGCCAGGGGCAACTGCCGTACTCGTACGGTGAGTTCAAACGCGGCGTCGACCTCTCCCCGCACCTTCGCTACGTCGAACGCACGTCCCGCAAACTCGCCCGCTCCACCTTCTACGGCATGTCCCGCTGGCAGGGCCGCATGGAGACCAAGCAGGGCTTCCTGGGCCGGGTCGTCGACATCGGCGCCGAGCTGTTCGCCATGAGCGCCGTCTGTGTCCGTGCCGAGCACCTGCGCGGCCAGGGCGAGCACGGCCGCGAGGCCTACCAGCTCGCCGACGCCTTCTGCCAGCAGGCCCGCCTCAGGATCGAGGAGCTCTTCGGCCGCCTGTGGTCCAACACCGACGACCTCGACCGCAAGGTCGTCAAGGGCGTGATGTCGGGCACGTACGAGTGGCTGGAGCAGGGCATCGTCGACCCGTCGGACGACGGCGCCCCCTGGATCGCCGACGCGACGCCGGGCCCGAGCGAGCGGGAGAACGTGCACCGGCCGATCAGGTGACGTCCTGGTGAGGGGTCACTGCCCGCAGTGACCCCTCACCATCCTGTTACCTGCCGGATGGGGATGCCCTGTCCTGCCTGACAGCCCTTGCGGCCACAATGGGGGAATGAGCGACAGTCCAGCCCCACTCGCCGACCCGCATCTGGTCTACGACCCCGTAGCGGGCGACGGCCCCAAGGACGTGGTGATCCTCGGCTCCACCGGCTCGATCGGCACCCAGGCCATCGACCTCGTGCTGCGCAACCCCGACCGGTTCCGGGTCACCGCCCTGTCCGCCAACGGCGGCCGGGTCGCCCTCCTCGCCGAGCAGGCGTACCGGCTGAAGGCGCGGACCGTCGCGGTCGCCCGCGAGGACGTCGTACCGGCGCTGCGGGAGGCCCTGAAGGCCCAGTACGGCACGGGGGAGCCGCTCCCCGAGATCCTCGCCGGACCGGAGGCGGCCACCCAGGTCGCCGCCTCCGACTGCCACACAGTTCTGAACGGCATCACCGGCTCCATCGGCCTCGCCCCCACCCTCGCCGCGCTGGAGGCGGGCCGCACGCTCGCGCTCGCCAACAAGGAGTCCCTGATCGTCGGCGGCCCGCTGGTCAAGGCGCTCGCCAAGCCCGGACAGATCATCCCGGTCGACTCCGAGCACGCCGCCCTCTTCCAGGCGCTGGCGTCCGGGACGAGAGCAGACGTACGGAAGCTGGTCGTCACGGCGTCCGGGGGACCGTTCCGGGGCCGCTCGAAGGCGGACCTGGCCCAGGTGACCGTCGAGGACGCCCTCGCCCATCCCACCTGGGCCATGGGCCCGGTCATCACGATCAACTCCGCGACCCTCGTCAACAAGGGCTTGGAGGTCATCGAGGCGCATCTCCTCTACGACATTTCCTTCGACCGCATTGAGGTGGTCGTGCATCCCCAGTCGTATGTTCACTCGATGGTTGAGTTCACCGACGGATCCACGATCGCCCAGGCGACGCCCCCCGACATGCGCGGGCCGATCGCCATCGGCCTCGGCTGGCCGGAGCGCATCCCCGACGCCGCGCCCACGTTCGACTGGAGCAAGGCGTCGACGTGGGAGTTCTTCCCGCTCGACAACGACGCGTTCCCCTCGGTGAACCTGGCGCGTCACGTGGGCGAGCTCGCGGGCACGGCACCGGCGGTGTTCAATGCGGCAAACGAGGAGTGCGTGGAGGCCTTCCGGGCCGGCGCACTGCCGTTCAACGGGATCATGGAGACCGTGACCCGGGTGGTGGAGGAGCACGGCAGCCCGCGCGCGGGAACTTCGCTCACCGTCGCGGACGTCCTCGAAGCGGAGACCTGGGCCCGCAGGCGGGCACAGGAACTGGCGGCACACACGGCGGAGGCCCGTGCATGACGACCCTGATGTTCATCCTCGGCATAGTGCTGTTCGCGATCGGGCTGCTCGCCTCGATCGCCTGGCACGAGCTGGGCCACCTGTCCACGGCCAAGCTGTTCGGCATCCGCGTGCCGCAGTACATGGTCGGCTTCGGCCCCACCATCTGGTCGCGGAACAAGGGGGAAACCGAGTACGGCATCAAGGCGATCCCGTTCGGTGGCTACATCCGCATGATCGGCATGTTCCCGCCGGGACCGGACGGCCGCCTGGAGGCCCGCTCCACATCCCCCTGGCGCGGGATGATCGAGGACGCCCGCTCGGCCGCGTTCGAAGAGCTCAAGCCGGGTGACGAGACCCGCCTCTTCTACACGCGCAAGCCGTGGAAGCGGGTCATCGTGATGTTCGCGGGCCCCTTCATGAACCTCATCCTCGCGGTGGTCCTGTTCCTCACCGTGCTGATGGGCTTCGGCATCCAGCAGCAGACGACCACCGTGAGCTCGGTCTCCCCGTGCGTCATCGCCCAGACCCAGAACCGCGACGAGTGCAAGGCCTCCGACCCCAAGTCCCCGGCCGCCGCCGCGGGCATGAAGGCCGGCGACAAGATCGTCTCCTTCGGCGGGGTACCGACCGAGGAGTGGAACACCCTCTCCGACCTCATCCGCGACAGCGCCGGCAAGGAGGTGCCGATCGTCGTCGACCGCAAGGGCGAGCAGGTCACCCTGCAGGCGAAGATCGCCACCAACCAGGTCGTGAAGAAGGACGCCGCCGGAGCCTATGTCGAGGGGGAGTACGTCAAGGCGGGCTTCCTCGGCTTCAGCTCGGCCACCGGAGTCGTCAAACAGGACTTCGGCGACTCGGTGACCTGGATGACCGACCGGGTCGGCGAGGCCGTCGACTCCCTCATCGCCCTGCCCTCCAAGGTCCCCGCCCTGTGGAACGCGGCCTTCGGCGACGGCGAGCGCGAACCGGACTCCCCGATGGGCATCGTGGGAGCGGCGAGGGTGAGCGGCGAGATCGCGACGCTGGACATCCCGGCCTCGCAGCAGCTGGCCACTTTCGTCTTCCTCCTGGCCGGCTTCAACCTCTCCCTCTTCCTCTTCAACATGCTCCCGCTGCTGCCGCTCGACGGCGGCCATATCGCGGGCGCCCTGTGGGAGTCGCTGCGCCGCAACACGGCGAAGGTGCTGCGCCGCCCCGACCCCGGTCCGTTCGATGTGGCGAAGCTGATGCCGGTGGCCTATGTGGTGGCCGGGATCTTCGTCTGCTTCACGCTGCTCGTGCTCGTGGCGGACGTGGTTAACCCAGTCAGAATCTCCTAGTCACATGGAGTTGGAGGCGACCCGGGATCGTATGTCCCGGGCCGCCTTCGATTGAGTGGGTTTACGGGGCGTGAGGTGCTGGGGTGAGGACCGGTGCCGTAATCTCGAAGCCTGGAGCCCGCTGCTGACGGGACCGGATCTTGATCCACGACTTGGGGTTGCACAGCAGATGACTGCGATTTCTCTCGGCATGCCGTCCGTTCCGACCAGGCTCGCCGAGCGCCGGCGGAGCCGCCAGATCCAGGTCGGCACCGTGGCGGTCGGCGGAGACGCGCCGGTCTCGGTCCAGTCGATGACGACGACGCGTACGTCCGACATCGGCGCCACTCTCCAGCAGATCGCGGAGCTCACGGCCTCCGGCTGCCAGATCGTGCGCGTGGCCTGCCCGACGCAGGACGACGCGGACGCCCTCGCGACGATCGCCCGTAAGTCCCAGATCCCGGTGATCGCGGACATCCACTTCCAGCCGAAGTACGTCTTCGCGGCGATCGAGGCCGGCTGCGCGGCGGTCCGAGTGAACCCGGGCAACATCAAGCAGTTCGACGACAAGGTCAAGGAGATCGCGCGGGCCGCGAAGGACCACGGCACCCCGATCCGCATCGGCGTCAACGCGGGCTCGCTGGACCGCCGCCTGCTCCAGAAGTACGGCAAGGCCACGCCCGAGGCGCTCGCCGAGTCGGCGCTGTGGGAGGCGTCGCTCTTCGAGGAGCACGACTTCCGGGACATCAAGATCTCGGTCAAGCACAACGACCCGGTCGTGATGGTCGAGGCCTACCGTCAGCTGGCCGCCCAGTGCGACTACCCCCTCCACCTCGGTGTGACGGAGGCGGGCCCGGCCTTCCAGGGCACGATCAAGTCGGCCGTCGCCTTCGGCGCCCTGCTCTCCCAGGGCATCGGCGACACCATCCGCGTTTCCCTCTCGGCCCCGCCGGTCGAGGAGGTCAAGGTGGGCATCCAGATCCTGGAGTCCCTGAACCTCAGGCAGCGCGGCCTGGAGATCGTCTCCTGCCCGTCCTGCGGCCGCGCCCAGGTCGACGTCTACAAGCTCGCCGAGGAGGTCACCGCAGGCCTCACGGGCATGGAGGTCCCCCTCCGCGTCGCCGTCATGGGCTGCGTCGTGAACGGCCCCGGCGAGGCCCGCGAGGCCGACCTCGGCGTCGCCTCCGGCAACGGCAAGGGCCAGATCTTCGTCAAGGGCGAGGTCATCAAGACCGTCCCCGAGTCCAAGATCGTCGAGACTCTCATCGAGGAGGCCATGAAGCTGGCCGAACAGATGGAGGCGGACGGCGTGGCGAGCGGCGAGCCGTCGATTTCGGTGGCGGGCTGACCGGAGCGACTCGGCGCCGGTCCGGGCATTCCGCCGGTCCGGCGTTCGAGGTGAGGCTGCGGTCATCGCCGGCCCTTGCCCACCTGCTGGGGGCGGTGCAGGGTGGTGTCGGCTCTGCCCGGTGCCGGGCCAGGTGTTTCAGTCCGTCCGGTGTTTGAGGTCGAGAGACCTGCCATGTCTGGCCCCGTCCACCCGATGGGGCGGTGCAGGGTGGTGACGGCTCTGCCAGGTGCCGGTGCGGGTATTTCAGGCCGTCCGCGTGTGAGAGACCTGCCGTGTCTAGCTCCCACCCACCTGCTGGGGCGGTGCAGGGTTGTGACGGCACGGTCTGGTGTCGGTGGGGGTATTTCAGCCGGTCCGGTGTTCGAGGTCGAGACACCTGCCATGTCTAGCCCCCACCCACCCGATGGGGCAGCACGGGGTGGCGACGGCTCTGCCCGGCGTCGGTCCGGGTATTTCAGGCCGTCCGGCGCTTGAGGACCAGACACCCGCCATCCCTAGCCCCACCCACCCGATGGGGCAGCACAGGGGGGCGACGGTTCTCCCCGGTGCCGGCCCAGGCATTTCAGCCCGTCCGGCGTTTGAGGACGAGGCCGTTCAGGCCGAAGCGGGGGTCCGGGGGCGGCAGCCCCCGGAGGCGGGACCGCGGCCGACGGTCACCCTCAACGCCCGCAACTTCCACAGGGCGGCGCGGCAAAGCTTCCGCAGGTACAGTGCGGGGACCAGCAGAACCCCAGCGTGAGGCCCCGTACGTGTTGACCCAGACCACCTCACGGGTGCTCGAACCGAGCGACCTGGACGCCGCGCTCGCCGTCCTCGACCGCGAGCCGGTCGCGAACGCCTTCGTCACGTCCCGCGTCCAGATCGCCGGCCTCGACCCGTGGCGCCTCGGCGGCGAGATGTGGGGCTGGTACGAGGGCGGCATGCTCACCTCCCTGTGCTACGCGGGCGCCAACCTCGTCCCGATCTGCGCGGGTCCACGAGCGGTAAGGGCGTTCGCCGACCGGGCCCGGCGGGCAGGCCGCCGCTGCTCCTCCATCGTCGGCCCCGCCGACTCCACCGCCCAGCTGTGGCGCCTGCTGGAACCCAACTGGGGCCCGGCCCGTGACGTCCGCGCCCACCAGCCCCTGATGGTCACCGACCGCCTGCCGACCGACATCACCCCGGATCCGTACGTCCGCCGCATCCGCAAGGACGAGATGGAGACGATCATGCCGGCGTGCGTGGCGATGTTCACCGAGGAGGTCGGTGTCTCCCCGCTGGCCGGCGACGGTGGCCTCCTCTACCAGGCCCGGGTCGCCGAACTGGTCGGCTCCGGCCGTTCCTTCGCCCGCCTCGACCACAACGGCAAGGTCGTCTTCAAGGCCGAGATCGGCGCCGCGACGAACAGGGCCTGCCAGATCCAGGGCGTCTGGGTGGCCCCCGAGTACCGGGGCCAGGGCCTGGCGGCCCCCGGCATGGCCGCGGTACTGCGCTACGCCCTGGCGGACGTCGCCCCGGTGGTGAGCCTCTACGTGAACGACTTCAACACGGCGGCGAGACGGACGTACCACAGGGTGGGCTTCCAGGAGACCGGCGCGTTCATGAGCGTCCTGTTCTGACGACGTTCCCCGGGGAGGGCCGGCGCGGCAACGCCCCCCGAGGCGCGGGGCCCATCGATGTGCGGCTCCGCCGCGTGGGCGCGAGCAACCACGGATGCCGCACCCGGAATTCAGCGCGAACCCCCCTGTAGGCTCCCCGCATGCGCCTTCCCGGTCACGCACACCGCCGCCAACCAGACGACATCGTGATCGGCCCGCTGGACCTCGCCACCCACGTCGACGAAGCCCTCGCAGTCCAAGCCGTGGCGTTCGGCCTCGGCCCCGACGAGGTGGCCGTACGCCGCCAGATCGTCCTGCGCCACATGACCTACCCGGGCGCAAGGGCCCTCGGCGCCACCAGCGGTGCGCGCCTCATCGGATTCGTCTACGGCATGCCGAACGACCGCACCCACTGGTGGTCCACCGTCGTGGAGCCCTACCTCCGGGCCCAGGGCTACGACGACTGGCTCGACCACTCCTTCGTCATCACGGAACTCCACGTTCACCCGGGCTACCAGAACCGTGGCGTCGGCCGTTCCCTGATCACCAGGATCACGGACGGCGCCGGCGAGCCCCGCTCGATCCTCTCGGCGATCGACGTGGAAAGCCCGGCCCGCGGCCTCTACCGCTCCCTCGGCTATCAGGACCTCGCCCGCCAGGTCCTCTTCCCGAGCGCCCCGAAGCCGTACGCCGTGATGGGCGCCCCGCTCCCGCTCCGCCGCCGGCCCTAACCGATTTCCACCGCCCCGTCCCGCCCGGCTAACCTCCTGCCATAACCCTTACGCAGCAGGAGTACGGAAACCATGGCGAACGCACCGGTCCAGCGCATGTCCCAGTTGATGGCGAAGACGCTGCGCGACGACCCGGCGGACGCCGAGGTCCTCAGTCACAAGCTGCTCGTCCGCGCCGGCTACGTCCGCCGCACCGCGGCCGGCATCTGGTCGTGGCTGCCCCTCGGCAAGCGGGTCCTCGCCAACGTGGAACGCATCGTCCGCGAGGAGATGGACGCCATCGGCGCCCAGGAAGTGCTGCTCCCCGCGCTGCTGCCGCGTGAGCCGTACGACGCGACGGGCCGCTGGGACGAGTACGGCCAGGAGCTGTTCCGGCTGAAGGACCGCAAGGGCGGCGACTACCTGCTCGGTCCGACCCACGAGGAGATCTTCACCCTGCTGGTGAAGGACCAGGCGTCCTCCTACAAGGACCTGCCGGTCATCCTCTACCAGATCCAGCACAAGTACCGCGACGAGGCCCGCCCGCGGGCCGGCATCCTGCGCGGCCGTGAGTTCCTGATGAAGGACTCGTACTCCTTCGACACCGACGACGAGGGTCTCGGCCAGTCCTACGCCCTGCACCGCCAGGCCTACCAGCGCGTCTTCGAGCGTCTCGGCCTCGACTACCGCATCTGCGCCGCCACCGCGGGTGCCATGGGAGGCTCGAAGTCCGAGGAGTTCCTCGCCCCGGCCGAGGCCGGCGAGGACACCTTCGCCGACTGTCCGAACTGCGACTTCGCGGCGAACACCGAGGCGATCACCTACGAGCTGAAGTCGGTGGACGCCGGCGACGTGCCCGCCCTCGAAGAGATCCCGACCCCCGACACCCCCACCATCGAGACACTCGCCGCCCACCTCGGCGTCGAGGCCTCGGCCACGCTCAAGAACCTCCTCGTCAAGGTCGACGGCGAGATCGTCGCGGTGGGTGTCCCCGGTCACCGCGAGGTCGACATGGACAAGGTCGAGGCGCACTTCGCCCCGGCCGTCGTCGAGATGGTCACCGAGGCGGACTTCGCGGGGCGCCCGGACCTGGTCCGCGGCTACGTCGGCCCGCAGGGCCTGGGCGAGAAGGTCAAGTACCTCGCCGACCCGCGCGTGGCCCCCGGCACCTCCTGGATCACCGGCGCCAACAAGGAGGGCCTGCACGCGAAGAACGTCGTCGCGGGCCGTGACTTCGAGGTCGACGAGTACGTCGACGTCGTGGTCGTCCAGGAGGGCGACCCCTGCCCGAAGTGCGGCACCGGCCTCAAGCTGGACCGCGCCATCGAGATCGGCCACATCTTCCAGCTGGGCCGCAAGTACGCCGACGCCCTCAAGCTCGACGTCCTCGGCCAGAACGGCAAGCCGGTCCGCGTGACCATGGGCTCCTACGGCATCGGCGTCTCCCGCGCCGTCGCCGCCCTCGCCGAGCAGACCGCCGACGACAAGGGCCTGTGCTGGCCCGCCGAGGTCGCCCCGGCCGACGTGCACGTGGTCGCCGCCGGCAAGGCCCTGCAGACCGAACTCGCCCTCGACGTCTCCGAGAAGCTGTCCGCGGCCGGCCTGCGCGTCCTGTGCGACGACCGCGCGGGTGTCTCGCCGGGCGTCAAGTTCACGGACTCGGAACTGATCGGCGTACCGCAGATCCTGGTCGCCGGGCGGCGCGCCGCCGAGGGCGTCGTCGAGCTCAAGGACCGCAGGACCGGTGAGCGCGAGGAGCTGACGGTGGACGAGGCGATCGCCCGCCTCACCGCGTAAGGGCTCTCTGCAGAACTCCCTCCGTGCGGCCCAAGGCGCCGCACGGAGGACGGTGCTCCAGCCAGGAGCACCCGGGGCCGGCTCAGAGCCAGCCCGCGAACTCCAGCAACAACTCCGCGTCCTGGGCCCGCCCGACCCGCCGTGCGCGCACGCCCGACTCCACGGCCCGGAACAACGTCCAGCCCCGCAACCGCTCCTGATCCACGTCCAGCGACTCCGCAAGCCGCTTGACCCGTCGCCGAGTCGTCGCCGCTCCCGACGGCGAGGCGATCAGATCCTCCACCCGGTCCCGCACCAACCGCGCCAGATCGAAAGCGCACTCACCGACCACCGGATCCGGCCCCACCGCCAGCCACGGCATCCGCTCCCCGGCCAGCACCTTGCTCTGCCGGAACGTCCCGTGCAGCAACCGCCGCTCGGGCGGCGCGGCCAGCAACTCCTCGCGCGCGGCGAGCGCGGCGTCGACCAGTGGGGTCACCTCGGGATCCGCCGCCGCGGTCGCCCGCATCGCGTCGGCCTGCCGGCCGGTCCGTTCGGCGACGGTCTCGAAGGGGTGGCCGCCGGGCGGCTCCACCCACAGCCGCCGCAGTGTCCCCGCCGCCTCCAGCAGCGCCTTCGCCTCGGGCAACGACCGCACCGACACATCCGGATGCAGCCGCTCCAGCAACAGCACACCCTCGACAGGGGGCCCGTCGAGCAGCTGTACGGCCCCCACCCCGCCCCAGTGCGCCAGCGCCGCCCGCTCGCTCTGCGGACGGGCCCGCGGCGGGGCCAGCTTCAGCACAGCCGGGGTCCCGTCGGCGCGCCGCACCAGCACCACCAGACTGCTGCGCCCACCCGGCATCTGGACCCGCTCAACGGTCAACTCGCGTAGCGCGACGGCCTGGTGGGCCGCCTCCGGCAGCTTCACCAACCAGTCGTCACCGTCCGGTGCCGTCTCACCGAGCGCCTTGACCAGACGCGGCGGCGGTTCGAAAGCCATGCGCGAGTAGTTCCCTTCAGATGCGGGTCATGCCGAGGGCATCGGCGAGGCGGACGTCGTGGCCGCCCGCTCGGCGAGCCCAGGGAAGGCTACGCTCTCGCCCCGCCAGCGCACCGCCCGCACCGCCGCCTCCCGCAGCGCCTCGGCCGCCGTACCCCGCAGCTCACCCTCGGCCGCCCGCACCAGGTCGGAGTACACCCCGGCCATCCGGTCCTCCAGCCCGGCGGCGAAGCGGACGGCCGCGGGCGAGTCCGACACGGGGAACGGCAGCGCGTACGCGGGGCTCGCGGCGACCGGCTCGGCACCGAGGTCACGCACCTCGCGCGCCAGCGCGTCCCGCCGCGCCCGGTGCGCGTCGTAGGCCGCGCGTGCCTGCGAGCGCCGCTCCTGGCTGATCCGGCCGCCGACGACGCCGTACCCGTACACCGCCGCGTGCTCGGCGGCGAGCGCCGCCTGCAGGGCCTCCAGTCGCTCCTTCTTGCCGGACTCGCTCACTTGGCCCCCTCGTTCAGCAGATACGCGTGTGCCGCCCCCGCCGCGGCCACCGAGGCCAGCAGCCGCGCCAGTTCGCCCGGTACGTCCAGCAACGCCTTGGCCCGCCGGTCAGCGAGCGCCCGCTCCGTGGCGGCGAGCTCGGCGAGGGCCGCCCTCTCGTCGACGGGGACGGCGGCCGACGGCGATCCGGAGGGCACCGGCGACCCGGAGGATGCCGGCGACCCGGAGGGTGACGCGCTGTCCGACGCTTTTCGGCCACCCCCGAACGCCTCCGCATGCCGTACGGCCGTGGCCCGCAACGGCCCCAGCAGTTCCGCCAGCACAGGATGGGCGGCGAGCACCGCGTCGTAGCGCTCGACCAGCCCCTCGCTGTCCCCGGCCGCACGCGCGCGTGCCCGCTCGGCGACCGACGGGCTGCCGCTGGTGCCGCCGTCCGAGTCCTCGGAGCCGGAGGAGCAGCCCACCAGCAGTGCGGCACCGGCGGCCGAGGCGAGCAGGGTTCTTCTGCGCGGTCCCGTCAGGGAGCGCGGCGGCGGGGGGTACGGCACGGCAGACGTCCTCGGGGAACTCGTACGGAAGGCGGCTGTGAAAGCGGTTACAAAGGCCAACGGGCCGCAGGCCCGTGATCACCGTACCCGCGCGAGCTGACGGCACCACTCATCGGCACCGCTCGTGCGCAGGTGGACGGCAACAGTCCTCGCGACCCGATACCCTTTGACCAGACACGCGACCCATCCCACAACAGCACACGCGGCCGAGGAGTCACCCGGATGAGCACCACCCAGAGCGAGAGGCTGCGAGAACTACTGGAACCGCTCGTCAGCTCTCAGGGCCTGGACCTCGAAGAGATCGCAGTGGACTCCGTCGGACGCAAGCGTGTGCTGCGCGTCGTCGTGGACTCGGACACCGGTGCCGACCTGGACCGGATCGCCGATGTGAGCCGTGCGCTCTCGGCGAAGCTCGACGAGACGGACGCGATGGGCGAGGGGGAGTACACCCTCGAGGTCGGAACCCCCGGCGCGGAGCGCCCCCTCACGGAGCACCGGCACTACGTGCGCGCCGTCGACCGGCTGGTGAAGTTCCAACTGGCCGAGGGCGGCGAGCTGGTGGCCCGGATCCTGAAGGTCGACGACGAGGGCCTCGACCTCGAAGTGCCGGGAGTGAAGGGCCGCAAGGCCACCTCCCGCAGACTCGGCTTCGCGGACATCGACAAGGCGCGCGTGCAGGTCGAGTTCAATCGCAAGGACAGCAAGGACGAGAAGGAAGAGGAGGCGTAGCCGTGGACATCGACATGAGCGCCCTGCGGGGCTTGGTACGGGAGAAGGAGATCTCCTTCGACCTGCTGGTCGAGGCGATCGAGTCGGCCCTCCTCATCGCCTACCACCGCACCGAGGGAAGCCGCCGCCATGCGCGCGTGGAGCTGAACCGGGAGACCGGCCACGTGACCGTGTGGGCGAAGGAGGACCCCGAGGACCTCGAGGAGGGCCAGGAGGCCCGCGAGTTCGACGACACCCCGTCCGGCTTCGGCCGTATCGCCGCCACCACCGCCAAGCAGGTCATCCTGCAGCGGCTGCGCGACGCCGAGGACGACGCGACGCTCGGCGAGTACGCCGGCCGCGAGGGCGACATCGTCACCGGCGTGGTCCAGCAGGGCCGCGACCCGAAGAACGTCCTCGTGGACATCGGCAAGCTGGAGGCCATCCTGCCGGTGCAGGAGCAGGTCCCGGGTGAGACGTATCCGCACGGCATGCGCATCCGGTCGTACGTCGTACGAGTGGCGAAGGGCGTCCGCGGCCCGTCCGTGACCCTCTCGCGCACGCACCCGAACCTGGTGAAGAAGCTCTTCGCCCTGGAGGTGCCGGAGATCGCCGACGGATCCGTCGAGATCGCCGCCATCGCCCGTGAGGCCGGTCACCGCACGAAGATCGCCGTCCGGTCCACCCGCAGCGGTCTGAACGCCAAGGGCGCCTGCATCGGCCCCATGGGCGGCCGGGTGCGCAATGTCATGGGCGAGCTGAACGGCGAGAAGATCGACATCGTCGACTGGTCGGACGACCCGGCCGAGATGGTGGCGAACGCGCTGTCCCCGGCCCGGGTCTCCAAGGTGGAGGTCGTGGACATGGCAGCCCGCTCCGCGCGCGTGACGGTGCCCGACTACCAGCTGTCACTGGCGATCGGCAAGGAAGGGCAGAACGCCCGTCTCGCGGCCCGGCTGACCGGCTGGCGGATCGACATCCGGCCGGACACCGAGCAGGCCGGGGAATAGATCCAGGCCGCAGGTCGCTCAGATCACGTCACGTTATCGCGCGGCAACTGTTCGAATCCTGCCCCAAAGGGGTGAGGTCGCTACGGGGAGGTAGACTTAGCTGTGTCTGGCCGGACACGCGTCCGCGCATGCCCTGAACGCACCTGTGTGGGGTGCCGGGAGCGAGCGGCCAAGGCTGATCTGCTGCGGATCGTGGCGATCAAGGGCGAGTGCGTCCCTGATCCTCGCGGTACGCTGCCCGGCCGGGGTGCGTACGTACACCCCGCTCTGGTCTGTCTCGACCAGGCGGTGCGCCGCCGGGCGTTCACGCGGGCGTTGCGCGCCCCGGGAGCGCTCGACACAAAGGCGTTGCGCCAGTACGTCGAGCAGACAACAGTTGCTGAGCAGGCAACACCGTAAGAAGCGTCGCGCGGAACCCCCGCGCGGCCCTGGTACCCCGCGAGTTGGAAGTAGGTCGAGATTGCGATGAGCACTCGATGAGCACGCGATGAGTACGCCCATGAAGTAGCGACGGTCCGGACGCAACCCGGACCTAAAAGGAGCGAAGTGGCTAAGGTCCGGGTATACGAACTCGCCAAGGAGTTCGGGGTTGAGAGCAAGGTCGTCATGGCCAAGCTCCAAGAACTCGGTGAATTCGTCCGTTCGGCGTCTTCGACCATCGAAGCGCCCGTCGTCCGTAAGTTGACGGACGCCCTCCAGCAGGGCAACGGAGGCGGCAAGTCCGCCCCCGCCCGCAAGGCTGCCCCGGCGAAGCCGGCAGCCCCCTCTCCCGCGCAGGCCGCCCGTCCGGCTGCCCCGCGCCCGCCGGCCCCCAAGCCGGCCGCCGAGAAGCCCGCGGCTCCCGCCGCGCCGGCCGCTCCCGGCCCCCGTCCCACCCCGGGTCCGAAGCCCGCGCCACGGCCCGCCCCGGCGTCCCCGGCTCCGACCGCGCCCGAGTTCACGGCGCCGCCCGCGCCTCCGGCGGCTCCTGCCGCCCCCGCGGCCTCTCAGGGCCAGGGACAGGGCCAGGCCCAGGGCTCCGGCCCGCGTCCGGGCGCCCCGCGTCCGGCCGGCCAGGCGCCGCGTCCCGGTGCTCCGCGTCCGGGTGGCCCCGGCCAGGGTGGCCAGGGCCGTGGTGACCGCGGCGACCGTCCCGGCGCTCAGCGTCCGGGTGGCGGCGCCCAGCGTCCCGGCGGTCGTCCGGCCGGTCCCCGTCCGGGCAACAACCCGTTCACCTCTGGTGGCTCCACCGGCATGGCGCGCCCGCAGGCGCCCCGTCCGGGCGGCGCCCCGCGTCCGGGCGGCCCCGGCGGTGCCCCCGGCGGTGCCCCGCGTCCGCAGGGCCAGGGTCAGGGCGGTCCCCGTCCCCAGGCTCCGGGTGGCGCCCGTCCCTCGCCGGGCGGCATGCCCCGTCCGCAGGGCGGCGGTCCGCGTCCCGGCGGCTCCGGCGGTCCCCGTCCCGGCGGCGGCGGCCCCGGCGGCCCGCGTCCGAACCCCGGCATGATGCCGCAGCGTCCTGCTGCCGGCCCGCGTCCCGGCGGCGGTGGCCCCGGTGGCCGTGGTCCCGGTGGCGGCGGTCGTCCCGGTGGCGGCGGCGGTCGCCCGGGTGGCGGCGGCGGCTTCGCCGGTCGTCCCGGTGGCGGCGGTGGCGGCGGCTTCGCCGGTCGTCCCGGCGGTCCCGGTGGCGGCGGTGGCGGTTTCGCCGGTCGTCCCGGTGGTCCCGGCGGTGGCGGCGGTGGCCGTCCCGGCTTCGGTGGCCGTCCCGGCGGTCCCGGTGGCCGTGGTGGCACGCAGGGCGCCTTCGGTCGTCCCGGCGGTCCCGCTCGTCGTGGCCGTAAGTCGAAGCGGCAGAGGCGCCAGGAGTACGAGGCCATGCAGGCCCCGTCGGTCGGCGGCGTGATGCTGCCTCGCGGCAACGGACAGACTGTCCGCCTGTCGCGCGGTGCGTCCCTCACCGACTTCGCGGAGAAGATCAACGCCAACCCGGCGTCGCTCGTCGCCGTGATGATGAACCTCGGCGAGATGGTCACTGCCACGCAGTCCGTCTCCGACGAGACCCTCCAGCTGCTCGCCGGCGAGATGAACTACGTCGTCGAGATCGTCAGCCCGGAGGAGGAGGACCGCGAGCTGCTCGAGTCCTTCGACATCGAGTTCGGCGAGGACGAGGGCGGCGAGGAATTCCTCATGCCGCGTCCGCCGGTCGTGACCGTCATGGGTCACGTCGACCACGGTAAGACCCGACTGCTGGACACCATCCGCAAGACGAACGTCGTCGCGGGCGAGGCCGGCGGTATCACGCAGCACATCGGTGCGTACCAGGTCGCCACCCAGGTCAACGACGAAGAGCGCAGGATCACCTTCATCGACACCCCGGGTCACGAGGCGTTCACCGCCATGCGTGCCCGTGGTGCGAAGTCGACCGACATCGCGATCCTGGTCGTCGCGGCCAACGACGGCGTCATGCCGCAGACGGTCGAGGCGCTCAACCACGCCAAGGCGGCCGACGTCCCGATCGTCGTCGCGGTCAACAAGATCGACGTCGAGGGCGCGGACCCGACCAAGGTGCGCGGTCAGCTGACCGAGTACGGCCTGGTGGCCGAGGAGTACGGCGGCGACACGATGTTCGTCGACATCTCCGCCAAGCAGGGCCTCAACATCGAGAGCCTGCTGGAGGCCGTGGTCCTCACCGCGGACGCCTCGCTCGACCTGCGGGCCAACCCGGAGCAGGACGCGCAGGGTATTGCGATCGAGTCCCACCTCGACCGTGGCCGCGGTGCCGTCTCGACGGTCCTGGTCCAGCGCGGCACGCTGCGCATCGGCGACACGATGGTGGTCGGCGACGCGTACGGCCGAGTCCGGGCGATGCTCGACGACAACGGCAACAACGTCGAGGAAGCGGGTCCGTCGACCCCCGTCCTGGTCCTGGGTCTCACCAACGTCCCGGGTGCCGGCGACAACTTCCTGGTCGTCGACGAGGACCGCACGGCGCGTCAGATCGCCGAGAAGCGCGCGGCGCGTGAGCGCAACGCCAACTTCGCCCGCCGGGGTGTCCGGTTCTCCCTGGAGAACCTGGACGAGGCCCTCAAGGCCGGTCTGGTGCAGGAACTCAACCTCATCATCAAGGGCGACGCGTCCGGTTCGGTGGAGGCTCTCGAGTCCTCGCTGCTCCAGCTCGACGTCGGCGAAGAGGTCGACATCCGTGTCCTGCACCGCGGTGTGGGTGCGGTCACCGAGTCCGACATCGACCTGGCGACCGGCTCCGACGCCATCGTCATCGGCTTCAACGTCCGCGCTGCGGGCCGCGCGGCGCAGATGGCGGAGCGCGAGGGCGTCGACGTCCGGTACTACTCGGTGATCTACCAGGCCATCGAGGAGATCGAGGCGGCCCTCAAGGGCATGCTCAAGCCGGAGTACGAGGAGGTCGAGCTCGGCACGGCGGAGATCCGCGAGGTCTTCAAGTCGTCCAAGCTGGGCAACATCGCCGGTGTCCTGGTCCGCTCGGGCGAGGTCAAGCGCAACACCAAGGCGCGCCTCGTCCGCGACGGCAAGGTCATCGCGGAGAGCCTCAACATCTCCGGTCTGCGTCGCTTCAAGGACGACGTCACCGAGATCCGCGAAGGGTTCGAGGGCGGTATCAACCTCGGCAACTTCAACGACATCAAGGTCGACGACGTCATCGCGACGTACGAGATGCGCGAGAAGCCGCGGGCGTAACAGCCGACGGTTTGTGCTGGCCGGCGGAACTTCGGTTCCGTCGGCCAGCGCGCCGTTTGCCGACCGGCACCCAAGCGCTCCGCTGGAAGTGCCGCGATATGCCGTCGTTCGGCTGCGGCGCCATCGTGGCTGGTCGCGCAGTTCCCCGCGCCCCTTCAGGGCGCTGTCGAACCGGAGCGGACTTCGCGCGACCTGCTTGAGGGCGGGCGCGAGGGTCTACGGAGCGTAATATCCGTCGATCGTCGCGGCCCCTTCGTTGTACGGTTCTGATGTCCCTGCCCCACGGATGGCAGGGCCATCGATCCCGTACCGGCGGGTGAACCGGTTACACATGTATGTGGGGACGCTGTCCTTCGACCTCCTCCTCGGCGACGTACGGTCGCTGAAGGAGAAGCGCTCCGTCGTCCGCCCGATCGTCGCCGAACTCCAGCGCAAGTACGCGGTGAGCGCGGCCGAGGTGGACCACATGGACCTCCACCGGCGGGCCGGGATCGGCCTCGCCGTGGTGTCCGGCGACGCCGGGCATCTCACCGACGTACTGGACCGGTGTGAACGGCTGGTCGCCGGCCGTCCGGAAGTGGAACTGCTGGCGGTACGGCGGCGGTTCCACGGCGACCACGACGACTGACGACCACAAGCCAAAGAACGCAGAAGAAAGAAAGAACGGGAGACGGACCAGTGGCCGACAACGCGCGGGCGAAAAAGCTGGCGGACCTCATCCGAGAGGTGGTGGCCCAGAAGCTGCAGCGCGGGATCAAGGACCCGCGGCTCGGCTCGCACGTCACCATCACGGACACCCGCGTCACGGGTGACCTGCGGGAGGCGACCGTCTTCTACACCGTGTACGGGGACGACGAGGAGCGCAAGGCCGCGGCCGCCGGACTGGAGAGCGCCAAGGGCGTGCTCCGCTCGGCCGTCGGGGCGGCTGCGGGCGTGAAGTTCACGCCGACCCTCACCTTCGTCGCCGACGCCCTTCCGGACACCGCCCGGACCATCGAGGACCTCCTCGACAAGGCCCGGCAGTCCGACGAGAAGGTGCGTGAGGTGTCCGCGGGCGCGAAGTACGCCGGTGAGGCGGACCCGTACCGCAAGCCGGGTGCCGAGGGCGAGTCGGACAGCACTGCCGAGACGGACGGCGACACCGCGGAATGACGCAGAAGCACACCACGCCCGACGGCCTTGTCATCGTCGACAAGCCGTCGGGCTTCACTTCGCACGACGTGGTCGCCAAGATGCGCGGCATCGCCCGCACCCGCCGCGTCGGGCACGCCGGCACCCTCGACCCCATGGCGACGGGCGTCCTCGTCCTCGGCGTCGAGAAGGCGACCAAGCTGCTCGGTCATCTGGCCCTGACCGAGAAGGAGTACCTCGGCACCGTCCGACTCGGCCAGACCACGATCACCGACGACGCCGAGGGCGAGATCTCGGCGTCGGCCGACGCCTCGAAGGTCACCCGCGAGGCCATCGACGCCGGGATCGCCAAGCTGACCGGCGACATCATGCAGGTCCCCTCGAAGGTCAGCGCCATCAAGATCGACGGCGTGCGCTCCTACAAGCGGGCGCGTGACGGCGAGGACTTCGAGATCCCGGCGCGGCCGGTCACCGTCTCGTCCTTCTCGGTGTACGACGTGCGTGACGCCGTCGCCGACGACGGCACCGCCGTCCTCGACCTGGTCGTGTCGGTGGTCTGCTCCTCCGGCACCTACATCCGAGCCCTGGCCCGCGACCTCGGCGCCGACCTGGGCGTCGGCGGTCACCTCACGGCGCTGCGCCGCACCCGCGTCGGCCCGTACAAGCTGGACTCCGCCAAGACGCTGGAGCAGCTGCAGCAGGAACTGACGGTGATGCCCATCGCCGAGGCCGCCACGGCCGCGTTCCCGCGCTGGGACGTCGACGACCGCCGCGCCCGGCTGCTGACGAACGGGGTCCGCCTCGACATGCCCGACGAGTACGCGGGCGCCGGCGCCGTGGCCGTCTTCGCCCCCGAGGGCCGTTTCCTCGCGCTGGTGGAGCAGCACAAGGGCAAGGCCAAGAGCCTGGCCGTCTTCGGCTGAGGCGCCGGGCTCACGGGCGCCGCCTGCCGGTGCCTGCCCGTGGAGCGGCGGTCACGGGGTAGTCCTCTGCCCGCCGCTCCACGGTCCCCCCTCGGTTCCCCCACCCCTAGGGTGTATCCAACGACCCCCGCCTGTTCACCCGTCCGTGCAGGCGCTCGGAGTGAACCGAGGGAGCGGAAGGGGGCGCGTTCGCCGAGCGATCTTTCCCGCTGATCACTTGGCGCCTACCGTCGAAAGAACAGGGCGAGGGCGTATGGGCGTGTGGACGCGCGGCGGGGAGGTTCGACGATGGCGGGACGAGGCCCCGGGGCGGGCGGCGACCGCCGGATGCCGGAGGGGACGCGGACGGCGGAAGACGCGTGGGGTACGCGCGATGCCATGCGGGGCGTTCGGGATCTGGGAGAGGCATCGGGGCCGTGGAGCACCACGGACGATCTGCCCGGCATCGGCTTGACCGAGACGGACACCGACCCCCGACGCCCGGACGGCAACGGGCCCTGCGCCGGCGAACGCCCGGATGGCGACGGGTGGGGCGCCCGTCCCCGTGACGAGGCCCTGGTCCGCATTCACGACCCGGCCGGCCGGCCCCGCGGCCTCGGGTTCGTGGCCGACCACCACGGCACGGTCGTCACCAGCCATGAGGTCGTCGACGGTCTGCACGGGCTGGTCCTGTACGCCGCCGAGGGCGGCCGCAGCTGTGTGGTGGACGCGACCGCGGTGACCCGGTTGCCCACCCTGGACCTGGCTCTCGTACGCACCGAGGGCCTCGGCGTGGAGCCGTTGCCCGTGACCGTGCGGGAGCGGATCGAGACCGGCGCGTACGTCCGGATCGCGGCCGGCGGCTGGCGGGAGGCCCGCGTGCTGGGCGCGGTGGCAGTGACGTACCCGGCGACGGACCGCCTCCATCTCCTCGACGGCGCCCTGGAGTTGGCGATCGGCACAGCCGGCCGGGACGCGCTGCGACTGGGCGGAGGGGCGGCCGGGGGACCCGTGCTCGACGCCTCGACCGGTGCCGTCGTGGGCGTCCTCGGCACGGCACTGCAATCCGGCCACCGTGACGCCGTCTTCGCGGTACCGCTGCTCCAGCAGGCTTCCGGCCGCGCGCGGGCAGGGGAGACCGGCGTCCCGTCCGACGGCCCGCTGGCCGAGCTGCTCGCCGAGAACGCGGCGACCGTGCCGGCGTACGGGGCCGACCTCAACCTGGCGGGCGTACTGGAACTGACGGCCACATCGGTCGGGCAGGACGGTCCGCCCGGGGCCCTGGCGGGCCACGTGGGCCGGGACGACGCCGGGGGAGCGGGGGCAGTGCCTCCGGTCGAACGCGCGTCTACCGCAGTGGAGTTCAGCGCCTTCGCAGCGAGCCGGGCCTCCGTGCTGGGCCTGGTCGGGCGTCCCGGCAGCGGCCGTACGACGGAACTCGCGGCCCTGGCCGCCCGCCGCAGCCGCGGCCCGCAGCCGGCCCCCACGCTGTGGCTGCGGGGCGCCGATCTGAGGGACGACGACACCTCGGTGGCCGACGCGGCGCGGCGAGCACTGAACCGGGCGGCCCGCATCGTGGCGGCATCGGCATCGGCATCGGCATCGGCATCGGTATCGGTGTCAGGATCGGGATCGGGATCGGCGTCGGCGTCGGCGTCGGCGCACGCCCCGGGCCAGTACTACGCCGACCCCGGCACCCTGGGCGACACGAGTCCCGAACGGTTGGCCCGCCTCGCCCGCGATACCGGCCGGCCCCTCCTGCTCCTCCTGGACGGCCCGGAGGAGATGCCTCCCGTCCTGGCCCACGGCCTCACGGAGTGGACCGAGGGCACGGCGGAGTGGCTGCGGGAGACGGGGGCGCGACTGGTGGTGGCGTGCAGGGCGGAGTACTGGGAGGGCGCGGGCGCCGGGTTCCCGGAGGAGCTGCTGTACGGCTTCGGTGAACGGTCGGAGCGCGGGAGTTCCGGGCGGTTCCCGCCCTGCGTGCGGCTCGACGACCTCACCCCCGACGAGGCCCACCTGGCCCGCGCCGGCTACGGCATCCCGGACGGCGTCCTCGCCGCACCCGATGCCCGACACCCCCTCACCCTCCGCCTTCTGTCCGAGGTGCGCGCCGCCCTGCCCGACGCCCCCACCGTCCCGGTCGACCGCGTCGACGTTCTCTCCACCCACCTCGACCTCATGTGCCTGCGCGTCGCCGTCCGCCTCGCCGCCGAGCACCGCCTGCGCGGCACCGCCGTACGCCGCCTCGCCGCCAAGGTCTCCGGCCAGGTCCACGAGGCCGCCCGCCGCAGCCTCGGACCGGGCCAGGGGGAGCTGGACCGGGAGTCTTTCGAGGCGGTGTTCCCCTGGGGACCCGCCCCCGCGCGGCTCGGCGCCGCCACCGGCTGGGCCTCCGCCGTCCTCACGGAAGGCCTCCTGGTCCCGGCGGGCAACGGCTACCGCTTCGCCCACGAGGAAGTCGCCGACTGGATCCAGGGCATGCACCTCGATCTGGACGAGGCCCTGTACGCCCTGGTCCACCGCAGCCGCACCCACCCCGACGCCGCGCACCCCCTCCCCGTACCGCACCACCGCATCGGCCCCGTCGTCCAAGCCCTCCTGCTGCTCCCACGGCACCACGGTCACCATCAACTCGCCCTCCGGCTGCAGGAGTTGGCCGACGCGCTGGACGCCGACCCGCACTGCTGGTGGGCCGCCCGGCTCATCACCGAGACCCTGCTGCGCGTCCCGGACGCCACGCCGTACCAGGGCGTACTGCGCCTCCTCACCGACCGGATCGTCGCGCGGCGCGGTCACGGCAGCGGCGCGCCGCCCGAGTTCGGCCCCGACTTCTGGACCGCGCTGCCGCTCCCGGACGAGGAGCGCCTCGACCTGTTGCGCCGCCTCGTCCTCGCCGACGGCCCGGCGAGCGACGTCGAGGAGGCTCTGAACCCCGGGCAGGCCCGGCACCCCCGGTACCTGGACGCGGTGGCGCGGCTCCTCGCCGCCGACCCCGCCGCCGTGCAACCCCATCTCACCCGCTGGTTCGACGACGACCGCCCGCTGCCCGCGACCCCGCACGCGACCGTCGCCCACGCCGCCCAGGCCCTGCTGCACACGCACCGCCACGGAGCCCTCGACGACCTCACCGAAACGCTCGTCGACAGCGCGCACCGCAAGGCCGACGAACTCCTCGCCGTACTGGCCGAGGAGGAACCGTCCGTGATCTGCCGGGCCGTAGACCGCTGGGCGCACGACGAGCGGCCCGCGCGGCGCGTCGCGGCGGTGGTGTACGGACTGCGTGTCGCGCCGCACGTGCGCACCGAGGCCGACCGAGAGCTGCTCCGCTACGCCGCCCTCGCCCTGCTCGCCCGGCCCGACGACTGCACCCTGCACGGCGGGGCGCTCGCCGTCCTCGTACGGGACCCCCGCACCCGTGGCCTCCATCTCCCGCAGGCGCTGGCGCACTTCGTGGCAGCCGACCCGCAGTTCCCGCCGGGCGCCCTGGTCGCCGCCCTCGCGTCCCACCCCGACCAGGTCCTCGAGGCCTTCCGGGCGCGGTTGAGCCGACCCGATGCCGGAGAGGCGCTGCGCATCCTCGCCGACGTCACCACACCAGGCCTCGCCCGCCGGGTCGCCGGCCTCGTACGGGAGGCGGTGCAGCGGTGCCCCGAGACCGCCGCGGACGTGGCCGTGTACGTGGACCTGCGCCTCGAGCACGGCCCCGGTGCCCGCGTCGTCCTCTTCCCGCTGGTCACCGGCCTGCTGGACGGCGGCACGGAACAGGTACGGGTCGCCCTGGCGGCCGTACTCGCCACTCCCGGTACGCCCGACTCCGGGACCCTGCGGCGCGAGCTCCTGGATTTCCTCCTCGCCAACGAACACGCCCCGGCCGTCCTCGACGCACTCCTGCACGCCGCCGTCCGGCGCGGCGGCGACCGCCCGGGCGAGCGCCTGCGCGACCTCGTCCACCACATCGGCATGCTCCTGGTCCGCACCCAGGACGGCGCGGCCCGCTTCGACCGCGGCCTGGTCGACCTGGGCCGCCGCGTTCCCGGCTTCGCCGCCCAGGTCGCCGCCTGGTTGACCGACACCCCGCAGGACTGGGCGGCGGTGGTGGGCCCGAGCACCCGCCGGATGATCGAGAACCTGGCCGGCGTCCGAGTCCCCGCATGAATCCCGGGTTGTCACGTGCACCCGGTCACAGCACCCATGCCGATGCGGGCCAGAAGGGCCCGGCATGGCACCCTTAGACCTGCGTAAGACCGTATGAGCGAAGACGGACAAAGGTTCGACGACTTTGCGACAAGGAGCAGGCACAGTGCAGCGCTGGCGTGGCTTGGAGGACATCCCCCAGGACTGGGGGCGCAGCGTCGTCACCATCGGCTCCTACGACGGAGTGCACCGCGGGCACCAGCTGATCATCCGGCATGCCGTGGACCGCGCGCGTGAGCTGGGCGTCCCCGCGGTCGTCGTCACCTTCGACCCGCACCCCAGCGAGGTCGTCCGCCCCGGCAGCCACCCGCCCCTGCTCGCCCCGCACCACCGGCGCGCCGACCTCATGGCCGAGCTGGGCGTGGACGCGGTGCTGATCCTCCCCTTCACGACCGAGTTCTCGAAGCTGTCGCCGGCCGACTTCGTCGTCAAGGTCCTGGTCGACAAGCTGCACGCCAAGGCGGTCGTCGAGGGACCGAACTTCCGCTTCGGACACCGCGCCGCGGGCAACGTCGAGTTCCTCGCCGAGCAGGGCAAGATCTACGACTACGAGGTCGAGGTCGTCGACCTGTACGTGACCGGCGACGCCGGCGGCGGCGAGCCCTTCTCCTCCACCCTGACCCGGCGCCTGGTCGCCCAGGGCGACGTCGAGGGCGCCGGCGAGATCCTGGGCCGCCCGCACCGAGTGGAGGGCGTGGTCGTGCGCGGCGCGCAGCGGGGGCGGGAGCTGGGCTTCCCCACCGCCAACGTGGAGACCCTGCCGCACACCGCCATCCCCGCCGACGGCGTCTACGCCGGCTGGCTGCACGCCCAGGGCGAGGTGATGCCGGCGGCGATCTCCGTCGGCACGAACCCGCAGTTCGACGGGACCGAGCGCACGGTGGAGGCGTACGCGATCGACCGTGTGGGCCTGGACCTGTACGGCCTGCACGTCGCCGTCGACTTCCTCGCCTTCGTCCGCGGCCAGGCGAAGTTCGAATCGCTGGAGGGCCTGCTGGAGCAGATGGCCCAGGACGTCAAGCGCTGCCGCGAGCTGGTGGCGGCCGCCGACTAGCCGCTCCTGCGACGCCGAAGGGCGGCCGGTACCTCAGGGGTGCCGGCCGCCCTTCGTTGTGCCCGGGCTACTGCTGCGACCAGCCGGGCGGCACGGCGCCCTGCTGCGGCTGCTGCTCCTGCTGCGGGTCCTGCGGCGGCGGTGCCTGCTGCTGCCAGCCCTGGCCCGGCGCGGGCTGCTGCGGGGGCTGCCCCCAGCCCTGACCCGGCTGCGGAGCACCGCCCTGCTGGGGGTACGGCTGCTGGGGATGCTGCTGCGGGGGCGGGTAACCACCCTGCTGCGGGTGCTGCTGGTACTGCATGTTCGGGTTGCCGAAGCCCTGCTGCGTGCGCGCGATGTCCTCGGCGATGAGCGCGGCGAGGTCGAAGTAGGCCTCGCGGGTCTTGGGACGCATCATCTCGAGGTCCACCTCGGCGCCCGCCGAGAGGTGCTCGTCGAAGGGGATCACGACGACACCGCGGCAGCGGGTCTCGAAGTGCGCGACGATGTCCTCCACCTTGATCATCTTGCCCGTCTCGCGGACACCGGAGATCACGGTGACCGACCGCTGGACGAGGTCGGCGAAGCCGTTCGCCGACAGCCAGTCGAGGGTCGTCGAGGCGCTGCTCGCTCCGTCCACCGACGGGGTCGAGATGATGATGAGCTGGTCGGCGAGGTCCAGCACACCGCGCATGGCGCTGTAGAGCAGACCGGTACCGGAGTCCGTGAGGATGATCGGGTACTGCCGCCCCAGCACGTCGAGCGCGCTGCGGTAGTCCTGGTCGTTGAAGGTGGTGGAGACCGCCGGGTCCACGTCGTTGGCGATGATCTCGAGACCCGAGGGCGCCTGCGAGGTGAAGCGGCGGATGTCCATGTAGCTGTTGAGCTGCGGGATCGCCTGGACCAGGTCACGGATGGTGGCACCGGTCTCGCGCCGCACCCGTCGGCCGAGGGTGCCGGCGTCCGGGTTGGCGTCGATCGCCAGGATCTTGTCCTGCCGCTCGGTGGCGAGGGTCGCGCCGAGCGACATGGTCGTCGTGGTCTTGCCGACGCCGCCCTTGAGGCTGATCACCGCGATCCGGTAGCAGGACATCACCGGCGTCCGGATCAGACCCAGCTTCCGCTCCCGCTCCGCCTGCTCCTTCTTGGCGCCGAGCTTGAAGCGGGACGGACCCTGGTTGTTCTTGCGCGCCTTGGGCTGGTTGCGCAGCAGCCGGTCGGAGGACAGCTCCACGGCGGCGTTGTAGCCGAGCGGGGTTCCGGGCGCGGCTTGCTGCTGCTGGGGCGCGCCGGGGCCGGCCTGAGGTCCGGGCGGGGCGCTCCAGCCCTGGTTGCCCTGACCCTGGTTGCCCGGCTGGCCGTAGGCGGCGGGGTTCTGCTGCGGCTGCGGTTGCGGCTGCTGAGGGGCGCCGCCCTGCTGGGGCTGGGCCGGGGGCTGCTGCTGGGGCGCGGGCTGCTGCGGCGAGGCCTGTTGGGGCTGCGCTGCCTGCGGGTAGCCGTAACCGCCTTGCTGGGGCGGGTAGCCGTAGCCGGGCTGCGCGGGGGGTTGCGGCTGCTGCGGGTAGCCGTATCCGTCGGCCTGGGGGTGCGTCGGCTGGGGCTGCGGCTGTGCGGGCTGCGGCTGGCCCGCCTGCGGCTGACCGGCGTGCGGGGCCTGCTGCGGGTAGCCGTAACCGGCGGCCTGCGGGTGGCCGGGCTGAGGCTGTCCGGGCTGGTGCGCCTGCCGCGGGTCGGCGGGGGCGGGCTGTCCGCCCTGGGCCGGATATCCGGGCTGGGCCTGGGGCTGAGCCGGGCCGAACGAGCCCTGGGCGGGGGGCTGGTGCGGAGGCTGACCCGGGTGGCCGGGCTGACCGGGGTGGCCGGCCTGGTCCGGGAGCGGCTGACCGGCGTGCGGGGCCTGCTGTGGGTAGCCGTAACCGGCGGCCTGCGCAGCGGCGGCGGCCTGCTGGTCCGGCTGTCCGGCCTGCGGCGGCATTCCCTGGGCGGGTTGCGCAGGCGTGAAGCCCTGAGGCAGCGGCGGGAGCGCCTGATTGGGGTGGGGCTGGGCCTGCGGCTGCTCCGGGGCCTGGCCGGTGGGCTGGGCCTGCGGCGGCATGGGGGTCTGGCCGGTCGGCTGCGCCTGGGGCTGCGGTGCCTGGGCCGCGGGCGGCTGTGCGGGAGAAGTGGGCGCGGGGGCGGCGGCCTGCGCCTCGGCCTCCGCGTCCGGCTCCGCTTCCGGGGTGGCCGGGGGGTCGTTCTGGGGAGCGGCCTGAGTGGGGGAGTCGGCGTCGGCCCGGACGTGGTGCTCCGGCTCGTCGACCTCCGCGACGAGCGCGGATCCGGTGGAGTCGGCCGACTCCACCTCGTCGCTCCGCTCCTCGTCCGCCTCTACGTCGTCGTCGGCATCGCCGAACAGGCGCGCGGCCTCGGCGTCGGCGGCGGCGTGGTTGAGCTCGGCCTCGGGCTCAGCCGCAGGCTCCGCCACCGGCTGTGCGGGTGCGGGCTGCTCGGGCGCGGGCGCCACCGGGACGCCGGCTGCCGGGGTGGCCGGCGAGGCCGGTCCGCCCTGAGCGTCGGTGTCGACCGGGCGCAGCACGGGGAAGCCGGGGGCGCCGGGGGGCGGGGCGGGCGTGTGCTGTTGGGGCGCGGTGGGCGGCTGGGCAGGTGTCTGGGGCTGCGGTGCGGCGGGGGGTTGGGCAGGCGTGTGCTGTTGGGGCACGCCGAACCCGCCGGAGGTGTCCTGGGCCTGGCTCTGTTGGGGCGCGCCGAATCCGCCGGACGTGTCGTGACCCTGCTGCGGGACGCCGTAGCCACCTGAGGTGTCCTGGCTGTGCCCCTGCTGGGGTACGCCGAATCCGCCGGACGTGCCCTGACCCTGCCCCTGCTGGGGATAGCCGTACGCGCCGGCCGCGGGGCCACCAGGGGCCGACTGCTGCTGGGGAACGCCGAAGCCCCCCGACGTGTCCTGGCCTTGGCCCTGCTGAGGCGCACCGGCGCCCGGCTGCTGGGGATAGCCGTACGCGCCGGCCGCGGGGTCACCCGGCGCCGACTGCTGCTGCGGAAAGCCGTAGCCACCCGTGGCGGGGCCGCCCTGCTGGGGCGTGAGGGGCGTGCCCTGGGCCGGAGTCTGCTGGGAGGGCTGGGCCGGCTGCGCGGGCGGCTGAGGGATGCCCTGGGCCGGTGGCTGCGCCGGTCCGGGAGCGTAGGGAGCGGGACCGCCGGGCGGACCGGTGGGCGACCCGACGGGCGCACCGGTCGGCGGTGGCGGCGATGGCGGACCGGAATCCTGCTGACCACCGGCCGAGGAACCGCTTTGCGTACTTTGGGCGTACCAGGCGGGAGGTGTGTAGACGATTTCGAACTCGCCGGTGAGATCCACCTCGTGATCGTCCCCGTCCGAGGAAGGGCTCCCGCCGTTGTACTCGGACCGATCCCTGTTCACTGCTTGCCTCCTGGTCAGCCACTGCTGCTGAGCTGGTCGTCGTCGCGGCCGGGCGGACCGAGTGGCGAGTCCCACTCGACTGCGATCGTCACCGCACCACCAGAAGCCTAATCACTCGCATGGCGGGACGGAAAAGCCCCCATGGGCGCGGACGCTATAGCTCCGGGTGCGTGGGCGGAAGAGCCTCATGGGTGCGGACGGAAACCCCCCTGGGCTCGGCCTGGTTGGGCCGCGCCCAGGGGACGACGACCTGTCAGTCCATACGGCGGGCCACGCCGAGCAGGCCCGTCTCCGCGTCGGTGGGGTCGGTCATGACGAACTTCTGGTGCTTACGAGTGCACCACAGAGCGACGCCGTCGTGCAGGGTCGGCAGGTGCTGGAGCTGGTCCTCCGGGATGCCCAGCGTGTCCCGCACGGCCTCGGTCTCGTACGGCGAGATGCGCTGGATCCCGACCAGATGGGCCTGGGACAGCCAGCGCGGCGCGTGCTCGCTGACGAAGGGCAGTACCGTCACGACGGCCTGCCACGGCACGGACGTCACCCGACCGCGCGGTGGGCGGATACCGCAGTCCCGGAACAATACGACCGGACTGGACACGGACGGACCCTGCGCGGGCACCCGGCCCACCGGGTACACCGTCACGCACTGCTGGCCGCCGCCGGCCGCCTGGGCCAACTGCTGCCAGGCCTGCGGACGTCCGGTCTCGACGCCCACCCGCGCACCCGTCGCAGCGGCGCGCAGCGCCAGCACCTGGGCGAGCCACAGGCCACCCACGAGCACGATGTCGAAGGGGGTGGGACGGGACAGCCCGAGCACGGCCGGCTGCGACTCCGGGTCGGTGCCGATGATCACACCGTCGTCACCGAGCGGCATGCTGATCGCGGCGAGCTCGTCGGCGCTGACGACATGACGGTTGCGGCGCGGCCCGCGCAGCCCGAAACCGGGGCTGAAGATGCGACGTTGCTGCTGCGCCTCCGGCTGCCGGATGATCGGGATCATGCCGGTGTCGGAGGGGGAGGCCACGTGTGCCGGAGTGCGCCCGGTGGCCGCCCGGCCCTGCTGCCCCGGGGGCATGGTGGCGGGGTGGGACATCAGTACGTACCTCCGAGCGGCAGAGTGGCGAGGGCGCCGGGAACCTGCTCCCGGTCGAGACGGACCAGACCGACCTTCGCGGTACTCGCGGCCCGCTCCAACTCCCGCCCCACCTGGCCGAGTTCACTGTCACCGCGGGCGGTGACACGGACGTGCCCGGTGAGGGAGACGCCCCGGTTGCCGGCCTTGCTCAGGGTCATGCTGAACGTCGTGGCGAGCAGGGGCAGCGAGGTGAGCCGTGTGACCAGCTCGGGCAGCGCCACGCCGCCGTTGCCCAACTGCGGCCAGCGGGACACCCAGTACGTGGTGTGCCACCGGTCGTCGACCCGCCAGGTGCGGACCGCCTCGACCGTACGGCGCTGGGAGGCCCGGCCGTCCTGCCCGTGCTGCGCGTTGGCGCGCGGGTTCAGACAGCTGGACGTCGCGAGCGCCTGCACCAGCTCGGTCTCGTCCAGGATCGTCGCCTTGAAGCCGGCCCCGGCCAGTCGGCTCGCCAACTGGTCAGCCACGCGCAGCAGCGCGCGCTGCGCACCGGGGACACCGTCGCCGCGGGCCTGAACGGCCTCCGCGCACAGCTCCGGGTCGAGCTTGAGGGCGACCCAGGTGAGCCGGAGCGCGGGGGAACCGGCCTGCGCCTGGAGGGGGCCGTAGGAGCGCGCGGCGAGGGACTGCTGCGGCAGGTGCGGCGCGGGCGCCGGCTGGGTGTGCTGCACGACCTGCACGGAGGCGAGCCGGATCCCGTCGACCTCCAGGGCATCCTGGATCAGCCGCAGCGGCAGCTGCCGTCCGGCTGCCGCGGGGCGCAGCGGCTCGTCGGCCGGCTGCACGAAGAGGACGGCGGTCAGGAAGGTCCCGTCGCCGATCATGCCGATCGAACGGTCGTCACGGGACACGAACGAGTACGTCCGCAGGGCGGGGTCGCACTCCACGACCGGCGCCAGCATCGCGTCCGTGCCGGGCGGCACGGGCTGCTTGGCGTCGCGGCGGCGCTGCCTGAGCGCACGTGTCGTCTCGTACCACTCGGGCAGCGGACGGCGGCCCCGGCGCAGTACGGCCAGGAGCAGCAGCAGCGCCGCCACGGCACCGGCAGGGGCCAGCAGCCAGGACGCGTCGGCGACCCAGGCCGCCAGCATGATCGCCGCCGCGAGCTCCACCAGGATGAGCTGCTGCAGCCGTACCGGACCGAGTCCGCCGGGGCGCGGCAGCGTGCGCGGCGACGCGGCGGCGGGCGCGGCCGGGGCAGCGGACGTACGTCTGCCGCCCGGGCCTCCCTGTTGCTGCGGTGCGCGGCGTCCGCGCCGAGTGCTCGTAGCGCTGGTCATCCCCCGGGACATCCCTTTCGCGAAGTAGTGGCCGTCGGTCGGGCGGGATCCGCTGTCCGGGATCCCCGCGACGGGCCAGGGGCACCGATGGCCCACACCATCCATGCGGGTGGCTCACGGTACCCGCTGCACAACACCAGGCGACACAGGGGACACCCAAACCCCAGGTGGTCACCCTGTCATGGACCGGCCCCGCATGGTGGAGCGCTGCGGTGAAGCTCTGTGAAGATGCGGGGGCGGCCGCGCACCTGATGGATCGTGGCCGCGTGGCGCAAGGCATAGTAGGTCCCTGCGCGGGTGCCTGCGCGGCTGAACGGGCCTCGTGAGGCGGCCGAACCGGCCTTGTGAGGCAGCCGAACCGCTCCTGTGGGACCGGCCGAACCGGTCGTACGGCACCGGCCGAACCGGGCTTGTGGGACCGGCCTTTCGAGCGCGACCGAGCATCACCTACGTGCTTGACGCGCTTGAGCACACAACCGCGATCGAATCTCACATCACGATCGAGCATCACAAACGGGAGATACGGGGACCATGGCAAAGCAGCGTCGGGATGAGCTCGCCGCCTACACGTTCGCTCGCAAGCGCACCGTCGCAGCGTTTCTGGCGCCGTCGCCGGGCGGATCCGAAGAGGGCGCGCCGCGTCCCGTTCGTACCGTGATGCCCAGTCTCGCGGTGGGCGTGGTGCTGGTCATCGGCTTCATCGCGTGGGGTGTGATCAAGCCCGCGGCGCCCAAGGGCTGGGACACGCCGGGCGAGTACATCATCGTCGACAGCGACTCCACGACGCGCTACGTCATCCTCAACGACGAGGCGTCCAACGGCGACAAGACGAAGACGCTGCACCCGGTCCTCAACTACGCCTCCGCCAAGCTCCTGCTCGACAAGGGCAAGGGCAGCGTCATCGAGGTCCCCGGCAAGGAGATCGACAAGAGCGGCATCCCGCACGGCGCGACCCTGGGCATCCCGTACGCCCCCGACCGGCTGCCCGCCAAGGGCGACGCCGAGGAGGAGAAGACCTGGGCCGTGTGCGAGCGGCCGGCCCCGGCGTCGGCCGACGCCATCGACCGCGCCGTCTTCGTCCTCGACACCGACGACGCCAAGTCGGTCAACAACGCGGGGAAGGTCGGCACGGGCAAGGCCCTGTACGTCGTCAACTCCAGGACGAAGCAGGAGTACCTGATCGACGGCAAGGGAACCCGCTTCCTGCTGGGCCGCCCGGGCCTCGACCGACCCACGATGGAGAAGCTGCGCGCCGCGGTCATCGGTGGTGAGGCAGAGCCGCAGTCGGTGAGCCAGGAGTGGCTGAGCACCTTCAACGACGGCGGCGTCCTCACCTTCCCGACGGTCCCCGGCGCCGGGAACGACACCGCGGTCCAAGGGCTCCCCGCGGAGGCGAGCACGGTGGGCAGCGTGCTCAAGGCGAACGACGCGGGAGGCGAGCGGTACTACGTCGTCCTCAATGACGAGATCGCGGCCATCACGCCGCTCGTGGCCGACCTGCTCAAGCTGGCGACCGGGGCGGACGCCCGCGAGGACGTCGTGGTCAGCACCTCGGACATCATCGATGCCAACGGCGGCCGGGCGGACACCTTCTACCAGGACAAGGGCTGGCCCCAGACCGTTCTGGCGCAGGCCAACTCCACCGACGCGGCGAGCGGCGAGGCCCGCACCACCTCGTGCAGCGTCTACAAGGGCGGCATCGGCGCGGACAAGAAGCCGGAACTCGCGGCCTGGGCCGGAACGGCGTACCCGAAGAAGGTCGTCGCCGACTCGCTGGGCGCCTACGTCTCGTCCGGCTCGGGCCTCCTCTTCAAGGAGGTCAAGGTTACGGCGGCCGGCGGCGGCGCGGTGTACCTGCTGACGGACACGGGCCTGCGGTACTCCCTGCCGACGAACAACGACAGCGGTGCGAAGGGAAGCGGCAGCGGTTCCGCTGCGTCGGCCGCGAGCGGGGCGTCGCAGGGCGATGCGAGCGAGACGGACAAGGCGCGGACGCGGCTGGGCTACGAGGACGTCTCCGCCAACATGGCGGTCGTGCCGCAGACGTGGGCGACGTTCATCCCGAAGGGGCCGATGCTGGACACGGGGAGCGCGGCGCAGCCGCAGAGTCAGTGACGTGAGGGTGGTCGTGCCTTGGGGCCCGGGGGGGCACTGTCCCGCGGCCCCGGGCGGCGCCCCGAGCGGGCGATCTGCCAACGGGCAAGCGGGCGACAGCACTTGAGAGTAAGACGGCGTGACGGTCACGAGATGATCGCCCAAGTGTGTGAGCCGTGTAACTGATTGGTCTTGCCTGTGGTTGAGTGACAGGCTGACGATAGAGTGTTTGCAGCGCTCAAGCGTGCGAAGCTCGTCCGGGTACCCGCGTTGGTTCCCGGATAACGACGACATGGGGGAAGGTTCATCATGGCCGGCCAGTTCCGGGTAACAGAGGACGAACTCACCAAGCTCTCCGGCGACATCAGCACCGCGAACGGTCAGCTGCAGGGCGAGATCCGCCGCCTCAACGGAGTGATCGACCAGATCGCCGGCGGCTGGAAGGGCCAGGCGGCCCAGTCCTACCGCCAGCTGCAGGATCGTTGGAACGCGGACGCGAAGAGGATGAGCGACATCCTCAACGACATCAAGGAAGCCGTGGACTCCACGCGGAGCAACTACTCCGCCTCGGAAGAGCAGCAGAACGCGGAGATCAGCAAGATCATGTCCGACTTCGGCTGATAGAGCCGTCCCAATCGGTACATCTCTGCTGTTCCTGTTGTTCCTGCTGTTCAAGGCTCCACAGATTTCCTCCGATTCTTCCTGAAAGGGAATGACGATGTCGATCCTCGTCAATTACGCAACCATCACCAATGCGTCCACCGACGTGAAGTCCACCGCCGGTCGCATCAAGCAGCAGCTCGACGACCTCGAGGCCGCGGTCAAGCGTGTCGCCAGCACCTGGGAAGGTGAGGCGCAGGAGGGCTACCAGCGCAAGCAGCGCGAATGGGACAAGACCGCCCAGGACCTGCACGCGACCCTGCTGAAGATCTCGACGGCCCTGCAGAGCGCCGCCGAGAACTACCAGGCCACTGAGAAGAGCAACGCCGGCACCTGGGGCTGAGCCCGCAGGCGACCCGAGGGATTTGAGATGAGGGAAATCGGCCCAGCCGACGCCACGGCGTCCGCTGGGCCGACCTCTGCTTCGGGGTCGTGCACAGCTTCTCCGGAACCGGACGGATCCGCTTCGGATGAGCACACAGCAAATCCCGCGAACCTTCACACTCACCGCAACACCCGTGACACACACATGACCCAGCTTCGAAGGAAGCAAGGAAGCCCTGGGGGCCTGAACATGAGGGGCCTGAACGTGGCGGGCCGCACAGCCCGCACGCGTAGCCGCACCAGTGGAACCCGCGCACTGCAGCGGGTTTTCGGCGTGCTCGCGGTGACGGGGATCTGCGTGGCGTCCGCGCCGCCCGCCCTGTCGGCACCGCCGGACACGACGACGCCCACCAGCCTCGCGGACTCAGGAGGGCCCGGCTCCTCCGACGCCCCTGAGTTCGGCCTCTCGGCCAGCACGGAATGCGACTTCGGCGGCAACGTCATCAAGTCCACGCCCTGGTCGCTGCAGCGGATCCTTTTGGACCAGCTGTGGGAGGAGGAGGTGACTGGCAAGGACGTCAAGGTCGCGGTGATCGACACGGGCGTCGACAAACGCAACCCTCAGTTGAGCAGCGCCGTGGTCGGCGGCAAGTCCTACGTCGGCGGTCGCTCGGACGGTGCCCAGGACATAGAAGGCCACGGCACCCGGGTGGCAGGCATCATCGCGGCCCGTCCACTCAAGGGCACGGGCTTCGTGGGCATCGCCCCGGGCGCCGAGGTCCTCTCCTACCGCTACACGGGTGGGGAGGGGGAGAAGGGCCAGGGCGACTCGGGGACCATGTCCAAAGCGATCAGAGACGCGGTCGCCGCGGGCGCGAAGATCATCAACATCTCCTCGGACACCGCGAACAAGAAGGACAACGAGGGCCTACGGCTTGCCGTGGCGGATGCCGTAAGCAAGGGCGCCCTCATCATCGCCGCCGCCGGCAACGACGGCGGCGACGGCAAGTCCGCCAATACGTACCCTGCCTCGTACGACGGCGTCCTTGCGGTGGCCGCCTCCGATCGCAACGACGAACGCGCCTTCTTCTCACAGGCGGGCGACTTCGTGGACGTAGCGGCCCCAGGCGTCGGCATGGTCTCCACGGTCCCCGAGGGCGGCCAATGCACCGCAGACGGCACAAGCTTCGCGGCGCCGTACGTCGCCGGCGTCGCGGCCCTCCTGAAGCAGAAGCACCCGGAGTGGAAGGCGGCCCAGATCGCCACGCGCATCGAGGAGACCGCACAGCGTCCGGGGCGCGGGCCCAACCGCTACATCGGGTGGGGCGTCGTCGATCCGGTCGCCGCGCTGTCCGATGTCTCCACGCCGGGTATGACCCCGACGCCGGACCCGCCGGTGACGGCCGGCGGGGGTGGGGTCGTTCCCATGGCCGTGACCATGGGGGAGAGCGAGGCGGAACGGGAGCGCCGGACAGCTATTTATGTGCTGGGTACGGGACTTGCTCTGGCGCTTGTGGTTGCGGGGAGCGGGGTTGCTGTGCGGGACTGGCGTAGTAAGAGGGTTGGACGAGCTGGACGCGTCCGGCGGGCTGGACGGTCGGGTTAGCCGAGCCGGTTGGGCGAGATGAGCGATGAATTGGGCGCCGTGTGGGCGCTGACAACTTAAGGAACAGGGGAGAGGACAACGGGGTATGAGTAACGGTATGCGGGTTGATCTGAGCGAGCTGGATGAAGTCATCCGGAAGCTCTGGCGGTTGCTGGACGACATGGACAAGGCCGGCACCACGTCGAAGTACGACACGGCAATTCCAGAACATGCCTTCGGTCAGACTTCTGGGGAAGTTCGGTTCGAGGAGGCCGCCAATCTCCACGGGGCTCAGACCGAAATGAAGACCAAGATCGAGGGCATCATCAAGACGCTCCACGGGTTGATCGACGACTTCAGCACGAAAACCTCGAAGGTCCGGGACAGGTACAACAACGAGGAGCACGAGATCAAGAAGGGCGTCGGGGGCGACTCGGGCGGCTCTCCCAAGGGCAAGCTGGCGTAGACGAACTAGTCGAGTTCCGGAAAGCACTGACGAGGGGAGTTGGCTGTGGCCGATTCTGTGCAAGATTACAAGGCAAGTCAGCAGGTCGCAGAGAACCAGGAAAAGCAGCGGCACGAAGACCAGCGGAACAACCATGACCGCCTCATTGAGTCGGACAAGGTCTCGCGTAATAGCGTGCCCTTCAACCGAGCGACCGAGAATGGCAAGACGCCCTTCATCGAGTACTCGGTCAATGGCTTGCGCAAGATGATCATGGATTCTAACCCCGGGAAGATCTCGGAGGTTGGAACCCACTGGAAGATGGTCCACAACATCCTGTCCGGTGGCGACGGTGACGGCGCGTCCGGCGGGGTGGACGAGGTCTCCGCGAAGGACAGCGTCGCGGGCATGTTGAAGGCGGCTGTCGATACCGTCCTCGAGCACTGGGAAGGCGAAGCGGCCCAAGCCTTCAAGCGTCGGGCGGAGAACATCGCTGTCCAGATTCGAAACGGGTCTGCACACGCCAACTTCACGGCGGAGCAACTCTTTGCGATCAGCAAGGACCTCGACGCCGCCAAGGCCAAGATGGCAGACATTCACGAACCGTCCAAGCTTGAGAGCGCGGGCGACAAGATGAATGACAACTCCAACCGCGACGACGCCCAGGCGCACAAGGACCTGGCTGCGGGCGTCAGCGCCGGCACCGTTGCCGAGGCGAACGAGAAGAACTTGTCGCTGGGGATGGAGCGTCGCCTGCAGGCCGTGGCGGTGATGGAGCAGTTGGCGGCCAACTACAAGGTTTATGGGAAGAACCTCAAGAGTGGCGGAACCTATAACGAGAAGGAGGGCGTCACTCCTCCGAGTAATGACGTGACGATGCCGCCTCCAATCACAGCGCCAAGCGGGTCGGTGAGAGGTCCGGGTGCAGCTAGCGCGGGCAATAAGCCTTGGAGCGCAGGTTCCACGAGCAGCATCAAGCCGGCTCCTGCAGTGCC
This sequence comes from Streptomyces sp. NPDC055013, assembly GCF_053608645.1. NCBI lineage: Bacteria > Bacillati > Actinomycetota > Actinomycetes > Kitasatosporales > Streptomycetaceae > Streptomyces > Streptomyces sp. NPDC055013. Next base: position 55,545 of record NZ_JBSGVW010000011.1, on the reverse strand, counting down.
TCGCGATGCAGGCATCACTGGGGGTTCTCAGCTCCCGACCACCAAGACGAACGTGGACAGCATCTCCCCGGGCCTGACGGGGACCGGCCCCAACTCGGGCTCTGTGGGCGTCGGCGGCGGTGGCGGTGGTCTCGGCACCGGCGGAGCGCAGAGCTCCGGCGTCGTGGGTGGCGGAATGTCCGGTCTCGGGGGCGGCGCTGCCGCACGCGGCGGTATCGGCGCTGCAGGCGGTCGTGGTGGTTTGGCTGGCGGTGCGGCAGCAGGCCGCGGTGCCGGAGGCCGAGCCGGTATGGGCGGCATGGGTGGCGGCGGAGCCGGTGCGGCTGGCCGAGGAAGTGCCGGAGCCGGCGGCCGTGGAGCCCTCGCGAAGTCCCGTGGCGGTGTGGTTGGCGCGGCCAAGGGCGTCACTGGCAAGGGGGCCGGTGGCGGTGCAGGCCTGCACGGCAGCCGCGGCGGAACGCAGCGCGGCGCCATGGCGGGCGGAGCCGGCGGTATGGGTGGTCGCGGCCGACGGTCCGAGGAAGAGAACAGCCAGGGCAACCGTCCCGACTACTTGGTTGAGGACGAAGAGACCTGGATCTCGGAAGAGGACCGCAACCGGAACGTACCGCGGACCATCGAGTAAGCACCCAACCGGGCCAGACGGAAAGTCATCGTCTGCCCATACATAAGGGCTGGTGCACCCAGCCGCAGCTGAGTGAGGAGCAAGGAATTGGGTTTCAAACGAGTCTGGTCCACGGCATCAGTCGTGGCGCTGACAGGGGCCTTGCTCCTCACTTCAGCCCCCACTGCCTCAGCGGATTACATCCGCGACAAGCAGTGGGTCATTGACGTCATCGACTTCAAGAAAGTTTGGTCAGAGTCTCAGGGGCAGGGTGTCACTGTTGCAGTCGTCGACACGGGTGTAGACGGTACCCACCCTGACTTGGTCGGCCAGGTCCTTAAGGGGAAAGACGTCACCAGCAGCGGTGAGAATCCTCAGGATGATACGGATGGTCACGGTACTGGGATGGCCAGTATCATCGCAGGCCGCGGACATGGCACAAATAGTACTGCCGGTGTGATTGGTCTTGCCCCAAAGGCAAAGATCCTCCCCATTAAGGCGGCCGATAGTGACGACTTCGATGACGATCAGTGGGCAGAAGGAGTGCGATACGCAGTAGATCAGGGTGCAGACATCATCAACCTGTCATTTGGTGATTCTCTCGCTACTCCTGGTTCTGAGGGCGCCGAAGCGATCAATTACGCGCAGCAGCATGACGTTGTCGTCGTGGCAGCCACGGGGAATGAAGGACAGGCGGGTCTATCCTATCCGTCTAAGTTGCCAGGCGTGGTCGCTGTCGGTGCAGTTGATGAGTCTCTAGCCCTTTGGGAGAATTCCAATTTCGGCGCCGGAGTTACGTTGACAGCTCCCGGCGTCAGTATTGTGGAAGCAGACCCTACCCAGTCCAGCGGCTACGCTGAGGGAACGGGAACATCGGATGCCGCTGCCTACGTCTCCGCCACCGCAGCCCTCGTCCGCGCCAAGTACCCCGACCTCACCGCAGGCCAGGTCATCAACCGCCTGATCAAGTCGGCCACGCTGCTTGACCACGACGTCAAGAAGACGCCTGACGAGGAGTACGGCTACGGCATCATCCGTCCGTACAAGGCGTTGACGATGGACATCCCCAAGGGCCCCAAGCAAGGCCCTCTCGCCCAGGCGTCGCCGTCCACGTCCACGAACTCCGGTGCTGCCTCCAGCGACAACGACAGTACGAGCCAGGCGGCCAAGAAAAAGAAGAAGTCCTCCTCGGGCAGCATCCTCCTCATCGCCGGCATCGCAGCCGCCGTGGTCGTCATCGGCATTGTGGTCGCGGTAATCCGCAGTCGCCGCAACGGAGGCAACGGAGGCCCTGGCTCCGGCGGCGGAACGCCCCCTGCCGGCACGGGCTACCCGCCCCAGCCCTCCACGGGCTATCAGCAGTACCCCGACACGGCTCCCAACCAGGGCTATCCCACGCCTCCGGGGCAGTACCCGCCGCAACAGCCCAACCCCTACGCCCAGCAGCCTCCACACCAGGGGCAGTAGGTCAACTCCCCCGCGGAGAGCCTGTGACTCGGAGCGTTCGGACCCGAAGTCCCAATCCGCTGCTTGCAATCCTTTCCCCTTGGCTGCGCTTTGTTTGTCGATCATGTCCGGCATAGTTTTGTGGCTGACGGCGCTCAACTTGATCGGCACGCATGTGGGTCTCTGGGGCCATGCTGCGTGGGTACCGCGATGGCAATCGAGCTCAGTGGTAATGGCTCAAGCTGCGACGCTGCTGTTCTGTCTCGTCGTAGCCGAGATTCTGCAGTGACCTTGTAGCCCAAGAACGAGAAGGGAGCCTGCTCAGTGGGCGTTGTTGTCCTTGTGGTAGGCGTTGTCGGACTTGGCGCCGTAATCGGCGCGGTCATCGTTTTCGTTGCAGTCCGCAGCCGCCGCAACTCCGATATTGGCCCGATCAGCACTGGCGTCGGAGCTCAGCCCCAGAATATGGACTATCCGCCTCAGCAGCCGATCTACCCAAGCGCCCAGCAACCGTATCCTGCAGCTCCTTATCAGGGATACCCCGCTCCTCCCGGGCAGTCGCCCCAGTTTTCCAACCCCTACACCAACGAATCCTTTAATCCGGGCCAACAGACAGGTCAGTGAAGCATCGTGCGACACGATGTGCTGAACGGGCTGGCGGTACAGGCTACGTCGAGTCCGTTCGCGAGCTTTGCGGGAGTGCGCGGCTATTCCCTCGTCTGCACGATTCACAGATAGCTTGCTTTGTGCTTATTTTCCCCTCCGAGTACGGTCTTTCCAGGCGTCCCATCGTTGGTTCATCGCTGAGGAATGGAGAGTTGTCAGATGTCTGATGGCACCACCTTTTACGATCAGGATGCGGTCAGACAGCTGGCTCGTAAATTCGAACTTCAGGCATATGATCTACGGGCCTATCTCAAGAAGTTCGAGAGCGAGACGGGCGAAGAAGCTATTTCTGATGGCTTCGGCATTCTGACGGAATCCGACGAAGTCAGGTCCGCTTACATCGAATACTCGACGAGTGCTTCTGAGGCCATGAAGTTCGTCCACGAATACCTGGACTCTATCGCGGATGCCTTGAAGAAGATCAACCGCAACACCGAAGTTACAGATGACGGATTGGCAGCCCTCTTCGGTAAGAACGGCGGGGGGAACGAGTGAGTGGGAATGAGACCGGGGCTGAGGAGCTCGTCGAGCTTGGAATCGAGATCGTCAACCCTGGCGGCAGGCCTGATGAGCTCAGGCAGGCGGCGAAGGCCTGGCGTCGGCTCCAAGCTGAAGTAGCCGGCGCAGAGGGCCTCCTTCGAGCCTTGGACAAGGACGTCGAGGCGGTCGTCGGACATACCTGGCGTGGTCCGGCTGCTGATGCTTTCCAAAAGCACTGGCGCGAGTTCAAGACCGCTATCGAGGGTGCTACCGAAGAATACGACGACATCGCCAAGCAGCTCGAACAAGTAGCCGACGAGATCGAGACGGTCAATGAAGAGATCCACGCGATCTATGCTGAGATCGGTGTCTCGGTCGGCGTGGGCCTGGCCCTTTCGTTTGTGACACTCGGCGTTGGAGCTGGTGCCGCGGCGGCGAATGTTGCCCGGCTCGCGGCCCAGGCCATCCGCATCTCTGCGCGTCTCGGGGCGCTTCTTCGACGCATCGCAACGGCTATTCGTGCATATCAACAGGCAGGAAAGCTGGCAAAGCTGGGAACGTCCTTCCTTATCAACTGGGTTGGCAACACGGGCGGCACGCTGATCGGTGCCGGCATTTCTGGGGAAGATGTCGACATCACCGACGCGGTGTGGCAGGGCGGCCTGGCAGCGGCGGTGGGTACTCCTGTCGGTGCAGGAGCGGCCAGCGCCGCTGCAAACCGGCTTGGTGCAAAAGTCATGGGTGAAAACATTGCTGCCGGCGTGGCTGGCAACGTCGCTGGTGGGGCTGCTGTTGATGCGCATACCGCGCTCACAACGGATGAGGATCCTGAGTGGGGCAAGAACGCATTGATCAATGCCGCCGGAGGTCTCATCGGCGGCGTTACGGTGGGAGGGGTCGGACGCTATCGGGACGGCCTCGCCGACCCTGATACCGCGGTCAATCCTGACTTCAATTATCCGTCAGCCAGGCCGGCGGATAGTCCCAGCATGGGGTCTGAAGGTCCAGCGGGTGCAGTGGGGGCGGGCTTGGCTGGGGCGGGTGGTGGACTACTTCCCGAGGAGGAAAAGAAGAGGGAGGCAGCGGACCAGCCGCAGTCCCCATTTGCGCGTCAGCAACGCAGCCTTGAGGAGGACTTCGGATGAGCGGCAAGGCTCGCGCTACCGCGGCATGTTCACTTTCTGTCTTCTTGGGGCTCGCGGCTTCGCTCCTCTGCGTACTGGCTCGTCGATCAATTCCGCTGCCGCGATGGGATCTCATCCTGTCGCTTTCTCTTGCCCTAGCTGGTCTCGTCGCTTGTCTGGCCATAGCCCGTCGAGCGCCTGATTCAGGGTCCGCGCAATTGCGGACGAGCAGGTACTGGTGGCCAAGCCAACGCATGGGTCTACTGGGCTTTGGTATGTGGGCGTGGTTTTTGCCGGCCTTCTTCGTTGTGTCTGCGGCGCTTGTTCCTTCAGATCAGGCCTGGCGGATTGCCGAGGCTGGGCAGACGACTCGATCAGTGGTTGTTGAAGAAGTTCTGAAGTCAGAGCTGGTTCAGAGCGGCAAGACACGTCACTACGCCAACGAGGTTCAAGTATCGGTTCCTTTCGATGCAGGGCCCCGGACTGTTGAAGGCGGTTATTCTTCTCGGTCAGCGGTTGAAGTCGGCGACCTGGTTTATGCTCTCTATTCCCCCTCCTCGCCCGGTCTCGGTGCGCTGGTTGATAGCAGCCGGAGTGACCTTGAGAGGGAAATTGGAGGCCCGGCAAGCATTGTGGAGATCCTCCTGGTCCTCATGTATGTCGGCCTGTTCGGATGGTTCTACTCGCTAATCGGGTTGCGTCCGAGGCCTGGAAAAGCCATAGAAGATTCATTTCAGAAGGGCACCGTTCGCCTTCTTCCTGTCGTTATCGACCAGGTGAAGGTGATGGTGGATGAACGTCCAGCCAAGGGCAGCAAAACCAAACAGCCTAAGCCCTGCCTGCGTGTGGTTCTGGCGGATGGTGGACATTTGAATCTCTATCTGGACCAGGTAATCGATCCAGTGAGCCTGGTTCCGCTTGAGGGGACTCAAGCGGAACTCTACTGGAGGTCACCACAGCAAAGCTTGCCTTATGAGGCGTCAGTAGGTTTCGCTGTTTTGATCTGGAGTGATCGGCGTTGCCTTCCCGGCTGGCTAGAGACGCCCGACGGGTCGGATCTGTCGGATGGGGCGGTCGTCACCAAACTCCCTGACGGCCCAGAATTGCGGGCGATTCATCCTGATCCTGTTAGGGATCCGGCTTTGCATGTCCCCGCCGTTGCGGCAGTGCTGATCGGTGTGTTGGCCTTGCTCGTCGTGTCGCTCGGCGTGGGTAGCTTCGCGACGGTCGTTCTCGGTGCTGTGGCGTTTCTATCACCCTTCGTCGCCAAAAGGACCTACCGAACTCGCCTCACCCGAAAGCTTAATTCCCTCTCGCGGGTTATGACGGATCCAGGGAGCCATAGGAACTGAGAGGACCAGCGCCGGTAACAACGGCTCACACAATGAAGGGCCGGGACCACCGGGGCCGGGTCTACACCTACACGTACCCCGGCTCACTGTGGGCGACGAACTGCGTCAGGGATCGCTCCAGCAGATCCAGAAATTGCCGCAGATCATCAGCCACCCTGCCGAACTCGGGTTCATCCAGCGACGCCGTCCGCGTTCGTTGACCACCCCGCCAGGGCCAGCGACATAGGACAGGCCGCCCGCAGTTCGACCCGATGACCAGGCCAATGGCCTTGTGGTCCGCGCCGGCGTCGGCAGTGCCGTCTCCTGGAGTCGAAGAAGGGCATCGCCTGCTGCTTCGACGAAGTAGCCGTTGCAAACGTCCGGCCGTGAGACGTCGCCGATGCTGTCGCAGAAGGTGACCAGTTCAGCAGGGACGACACTCACTTGGGCAAGGGTGCGACCGTGACCTCATCGTCGTGGTCGGCTGGCCGGACCTCATCGGCGCCCGGGGAGAAGCCATACCGGCGATCGAACGAGAAGGAAGAACCGATGTCTTACCCCACGCCGCCGGGGAGCGACAACCCGTACGGGCAGCCGCCCCCGCAGAGTGGTTGGCAACCGCAATGGCAGGGGGCAGGCCCTGTGCCGTCGCAGACCCCGTCAGCGCCCCCGGGGCCACCGCAGCCTCATCCGGGGCCGCCTCAGTACGGCGCGTATGCCCAGCCCGGGATCCCTATGCCTGGGGCAGTGCCCCCCTCGGGTGGGGGTGGCGCTGCCCGGAAGGTGATCGGTGGTCTGCTCACCGTGTTCGGCGTGCTTGGCACCCTCGGTGGCGGAGCGTTGGCGGCGCACGCGTACAGCAACAGCCAGCAGGCGATTCCCAACTCCGCCTATGGGCCGACGCTGTGGCGCAACGAGACCACGAAAGTGCTCTTCCCGGAGACCGTCGGCGAACCGCCCAACTACACCCACGACGCGGCGGACAAGGAGGTCGCGCAGTGGAGCCGTATGGGCATCTCCGAGGACACGTCGTGTTCCAAGGGGCTCAGCGGAGAGACCAAGCAGACCGCGGAGCGGCTCGGCTGCGAGGCCGTTCTGCGTGCCACATACGTCGACCTCACCGGTGAGATGGTCGCCACCGTCGCGATCGTCGTGCTGCCGAAAGGTACGGCCGGCCAGGAGATGGGTGAGTACTTCGACGACCAGGAGTACGCGGACGTCCCTGACGCGGCCGTGGTGCCGTTCCCGGTGCCGGGCACGCTCGCCGCGAAGTGGCAGGAGAACAGGCGCAACGGCATGGGCGGAACCGCGCTGGGAGGCGACCAGCTCCCCTACGCCGTCGCTGTCACGACCGGCGCGGTCAATGGCCGTACGTCGGGCAACCTGCCTGGCGAATTCGGCAGTTACGGCGCGAACGACGAGGACAGGAAGCCCTGGATGGACGCGGGGAACGCGCTCAGCGAGAGCTTCTTCACCCATCTCCGAAACCTGGAAAGGTGAGCCACGCAGTGAAGCTTCGGACCGTACGCGCGACCTCGACCGCGGTCGTTCTCACCGGCTTGCTGTGCACGCTGGCCACGGCTCCCGCGCAGGCGGCCACGCCGGTCGGCTGGGAAGGCGCGGCACTCGGTCTGTCCGCGGCGCAGCAGTTGAGCCAGGGCGAAGGAGTGACGGTCGCCGTCCTCGACAGCGGTGTGTACGCGGACCATCCCGCGCTGAAGGGCAAGGTCACCACCGGGCCCGACTACCGCCAGGACGGGCTGAAGGAGGGCGACTCGGAGTGGGGGCAGCACGGGACCGCCATGGCCTCGGACGTCCTCAAGGTGGCCCCGAAGGCCAAGATCCTCTCCGTACGCGTCATCGACGACAAGCATCAGGAGGAGCGCAGCCAGGAGGAGTTGGAGGACGACTACCGGAATCGAGACGGCAACCCGATCGCCAAGGGCGTCAAGTACGCCGTCGACCAGGGTGCCGACGTGATCTCCATGTCGCTGGGCAGCGACGACTTGTTCTCCTCCTACGACGAGGATGAAGCCGCCGCCCTGGCCTATGCCGCACGCCAGGGCGTGACGGTGCTCGCCTCGGCCGGTAACTCCGGAGATGTCCTCAACGAGGTCTCGTACCCGGCCGGTTACGCCGGCGTGATTGCCGTCGCCGCCACACAGCAGAACGGCACGCGCGCCGTTTTCTCGACCGTGCACACCTACAACGACGTGGCCGCACCCGGCGTCGACATCGTCAGCGCGACGAACACCGGCGGCTACAAGCCGGGCGACGGCACCTCACCGGCCTGCGCGCTGGCCGCCGGCGTCGTGGCTTTGATGAAGGCGAAGAACCCCAAACTGACGCCCGCCCAGGTGAACAGCGCCCTCATCGCCACCACCCATCGCCCAGCGGGTGGCGGCAGCGCCCTGCTCGGCTACGGCCTGATCAACGCCGCCGCGGCGGTAAAGGCGGCCGCCTCCCCTTCCAAGGACGCGACAGCTCCGGTGGCGTACAAGGGCAAGGAGCACCTTGCTACTCCGGACGGCACACCGAAGACAACGCATCCGGAGATGGATCAGACGCTGTGGCTGACCGGCCTGGTCGCCGCAGGTGTGGGCCTGGCGCTTCTGGCCGGCGGTGCACTGCTGGCGTTGTCGGGCCGGCGCAAGTCGGCCGCACAGGCGCCCAGTGGGATGCAGCCTCTGGGGTCTTTCCCCGGCTGAGTCCCTCCGTCGTACGGAGAAGGCTCTCGTTGCCAGGATGTACGGCCCGGCAACGAGAGCTTTCTCCGTACGTCCGGGACGCGCGACGTGCCCCCCGGCGTCAGCGCGCCGCGTCCATGCGGAAAACCCCGCCCCGCGGGCGCTCCGGGGCCGTTGTCACGCGAAGAGCCCCACCAGCAGGCTGATGATGAGGCCGGTCACGGCCACCACGGTCGCGATGAGGTAGGGGCGGAACCGGCGCCGGCTCCACGGCTGCGTGGAGGAGAAACCGGTGGTGGCGCCCAGGACGCCGATCGTCAGGGGCATCAGGCCACCGAAGAACCAGGCGCAGCCGATGGCGATGGCGCCGACCCAGCCCCGGTCCAGCCTGTAGGAGGTGTCGCCGGTCTTGAGGGCCTCGATGACGAAGCCGCGCTGGTGCAGGGCATCGCTCTTGAGCTCGGCGTTGAGGTCCCTGACCGAGCCGTCGTCGGCGGTGAAGGTGCCGTAGCACCACCTGGTCTTCGTCTTCTTCCGTGAACTGCTCGACGTGCTCGAGCGGTACTTGTAGTCGACGGAGCAGGTCTCGACGGTGAGCTTGCCCGGGGTGGACGTGGCGTAGGTGTAGGGGCCGAGGTAGGCGCCGAGGGCCATGAGGACGACGCCTACGAGGATCAGGCCCGCGCCGATGAGGCGGCCGAGGTTCGTCCGGTCGCTCGGGGTGGCGGCGTTCGGCGCGGTGTTCCCGTGCACTTGGGTCATTGAGGGTTCCTCAGATGGGGTGGGGATGGGGATGCGGGTGTCACAGGACGAGGGCGCACACGAGCGCCGCCAGGGCGCCCAGGGTGAAGAGGCCGCCCAGGAGGGGGCCGGTGACCGACCGGGCCGGCAGGAGCTGCCAAGAGGCCGTGAGGCCGGGGCCGCCCAGGGCGCCGAAGCCGGTCAGGAGGCAGTAGATGCCGCAGGCCAGCACGGAGAGACAGAACGCGAGAATCGCGGCGTCGTCGCCGGGGTCCCGGTTCTGCGGTTGCTCGAAGGTGTCATCCACGTGCACCACGGGGATTTTCGACCCGGCTTCGAAACGCGATGAAGTTTCTATCACCACGTCTTCGTAGGTGGTCTCGGCGTCTTGTGCGCTCCATTTTCCGGCGCAGCTGAACGCGAGTTCGGTGGAACGCCTGTGCGTGCCGTAGTGGGTCTTCGTGTGTGTCTCACATGAAGAAACAGTGAGGGTTCCTTCGGTGCCGTCACCTGCGAGTTCACCGCGCAGTTCCGGAATGGTCACCGTGGCGACGACCGCGGCCACGAGGAGCAGTCCCAATCCGAGGAGTCGGCCCATCCACAGACTCCTCGTGCTGCCGTAAAGCGGCTGTGTTGTCACCACTCTTGGTGTCCCCTTGGATAACTTGACGATCTCTTGACTGGCGGTTTGGCGGGGCAGTGCGCGAGGAGTCTAAGGTATCGGTCTGTCGGTCAATATGAAGTGCAGCAAGGGTAGTTCGGGGGAGAGCCATGGAGTTCGACACCTTTAGCGTGGACACCGATGTACTGCGCAGGCAGGGCGGGAAGTTCGCCGATCTCGGGGGCGATTTCTCGACCGCCTCCAAGCGGTTTCAGGACGCCCTCGAAGGGCTTGGAGAGCCCTGGGCGGAGGCGGACTTCGGGGAGATCTTCGGCCAGGTCTACACGCCGATTCGCGATGGAATCTTCACATCGATGGACAGCCTTGCGGAACGTCTCCAGAAGATTGGGGACAACCTGCAGGACATGGCCCGCAACTACGACGGCTCGGATACGTCGAACGGCGGCCTGATGAACGGGATCTCCGGTCAACTCTAATTAAACTCGGGGGATATTGGCATGTCGCTCACACTTCCCGGTGAGCTTGTCTGGGTGCTTGACCTCCTCGGCTACACCTGGCCGGAGGTCGACGAGGAAGCGCTGCACAAGGTCGCCGAGGCCTGGCGGGCGTTCGGCGAGGACCTCGAAGAGATCCAGAGGGAGGGCGAAGGGTTAGCCCGCACTGTCGTCGCCCACAACTTCGGCACGGCTGTGGACGGGTTCAGCAAGGACTGGGGTGCCTACACCGGCGCGAGCGGTGAGGACCGCTACCTGCCGGATGCGAAAACCGCGTGCGAAGTGATCGCCTTCGCGTTCGACGTGGCCGCGGTGGCGGTGCTCACGGCAAAGCTGGCCGTGATCGCGCAACTCATCGCCCTGGCCATCGAGATCATCGCGGCGCAGGCGGCGGCTCCCTTCACCTTCGGACTGTCCGAGGTCGGTGCGCTGGGCGCGACGCAGGCCACGCGGCTGATCGTCCGAGAACTCCTGGACCGGCTCAAGAGGGAGGTCATGGAGGCGGTCACCAAAGCCATGGAGCACGCGACCATGGACGCCGTCAAGAAGATCGCGAAGGAGCAACTCAAGCAGCAGGTCGAGCAGTTCGTGCAGGAGAAGGTGGTCGACGCTGCCAAGGACAAGGCCAAGGAAGCTGCCATCGGAATGACGCAGAACGTCGGCCAACAGAGCATCGAGACCTACTTCGACGCGAGGTCCGGTGTCGACCTCGGCGAGACGGCGGGCGTAGCGACGACGGCGGCCGGTGACTATGTGGACGGCCTCAAGAACGAGGTCACCGGGGGTGAGGGATCGACCTTCGCCGACTGCGTGGACCCAGCCACGCACGTGAACAACGCCGTGGACGCCGCGACGGAACGGGTCAGCGGGGCGGCGGGCGACCGCGTACAGAACGGTGTCGACGCGATCAGCGGACGGGATGCCCACGCCGCGCAGGCGTCCGACGGCCCGGCGGCCACCGCCACCGTAGCGGCACCAGCGGGATCCGGCCCCTCCTCCGGGTCCTCGGGGTCTACCAGGACTGGGGCAACCGGGTCCGCGGGGGGTGCGGACGACTGGGCCCGCAACGAGTTCGGCTGACGTCGAGACATCGCCGGGCTGGGCGAGCAGCCCGAGCCCACGCACCTCAAGCGGGGCCTCGTGCGCTAGGTTTGTGAGGATGATCAAGTGGCGCGGGAGGTGGCTTTCCGGTGAGCAGAGACGACCGTAACCGGGAGACGCCTGCCGACCGGGCGAGGGCGTGCGTACCGGTGGACGAGGTACTGCGCGGCCAGCACGGGGTCTTCTTGGCCGGGCGGGCTCCGCAGCCCGGCTACTTCCGCCGACCGCGCGCCCTGCGATCCGAGCGCCGCACGCTCGGCAGCTGGTTGACGCTGCCCTTGAACGGGATAGCGACGCTCGCCGGCATTACCTGGAATCCGTTCGAGGCGTTCTTCGAAGCGGTGTTCTGGCGTGAGCCGAGCAAGAAGCCAAAGCCGGGCAAGCCCTTCCATGGCGGCTGGGACAGCATGGCCGGCCACCTGGCCCGCGCCACAGTGCCTCGTACCAAGAACGGCACGGCTGTCATGATGCAGATCACCGACCGGCGCCTGCAGCTTGTGTACGTGTCCCGCGTCCGCTCCTTCACGGGCACGCGTGGCCCGGTCGAGGTGGGGTGGGTTACTGATCTTCGTAACGTGACCCATGTGCGTGACCGAAGCGACGTGGCGGGCGGCGACCACGAAATTGGCTTTGTCGACGGTTCGTGGTGCTCGGTCCACTTTGGGGGCCATGGCTGGAGCCGTATGGCGTCGGCGTTCCCGGTAAGGCTGAGTCACCTCGATCCGATTCCTGGTTGAACGGGTAGGAATTCGGAGAATTGCGGACACAGGTGTTCAATTCTCTGCAAATGATGGTGAACGATCGAGTTCGCCAAGTCGGCGGCTTCTGAAAGGCCAACGTGCCGCAGTCGTTGCTGAGTTGAAACGGCCGACGAGGGACCGTGACTGGTCGTGTGTTGAAGCGTTCGCAGATGCGTTGGTAGGTTCACGCCGGTCGAGACACGCCGACCCTCCCCGACGAGGTATCCATTGGACAGCGCCGCGAACAATTCCGACAAGCGCGTAGATGACTCCGAGTTTCTGGAGATGACCCAGCAGGACGCTGCGCAGGCCAAGATCCTGCGGCAGTCCCTGGAGCATCTCGCATCGGGGCTGGGAGGCGCTGCGCTCAAGGAGATGGCTCAGGAGGTCCTCTCCGGACGGATGGGGCTGCGAGAGGCGGCCGATGTGTCGGCGTACGCCGAGGAGGCGGTGCAGCAGTCGGCGCCGCTGGCCGAGAAGTGGGCCTCCATGTCCGACAGTGAGCGTGAGGCGCTCGCCGCTGACGGAGAGCGCCGGCTCGAGGAGGAGCGGCGGCAGCTCGACGACGAGCGGCGTACGGAGTCGGAGAACCGTTCGGGTACGAAATCGCGTCACGACGGGCGCGGCTGGTCCTTGTACTGATCGGCCCTCGTGCTGAGCGGTCGTACCTGAAGGCGGCCGGCCGTGCCCGGCGGCCGGACCGCCGATCGATGAGCTGACGCAGGCGAGACGAGCTGATGCAGGCGATGGGGGAGATGTGAGCTTTCGAGTAGAACCCGGTGCGATCGACGGCTTCTCGAAGCTGGTGGGACGCGCCGCGGACGGCAGTGCGCAGGCTGTCTCGTACACCGGCACCCATGCGCAGATCGAGAAATCGGTCGGCGGTGAGGCCTGGGATCTGGTCGCGGGCGACCACGATCAGTACGTGAGCGAGGCCAAGAAGGCTCTGGAGAAGGTCAAGAGCCTGCTGGAGTCGTCCGAGAAGGAGCTGACCGGCACCGCCAAGTACTACCGGGAAACGGACAGCGGCGAGGCGGCCAAACTCGACGCCACCTACCCCGGTTCCAAGGTGTCGGACGGCGGTTCCGGGGGTGACCCGCAGGACTTCTCCGACGCCAGCGACGCCGCGGACACGCTGAAGCCGCCCGGTGATCCCAGTAACCCCATCGTCAAGTACGCGTCGGGCCATGCGGACGAGTACAAGATGAATCCCGTGCAGAAGACGCTCGGCAGCGTCCTCGACCTGGGCAGCCCCTCGGCGATGGCCGTGGAGGCGTCCAAGCTGCTCTTCGACTTCGACCCCTTCGGCGTCTGCACGAACTGGGTTCTCGGGGACTGGAACAAGTACAACGACTGCTCCGACGTATGGGGCAACCTCGCGTCGTTCTGCGACTCGGTGTCCGCGAATGTGCGCAAGGGCACCCAGAACGTGGGGCTGACCTGGGACGGCAATGCCGCGAACGCCGCCAGCGTGTATTTCGACGAGTTCACCAAGAAGCTCGACGAGATCAAGGAGACCTTCAAGTCCCTGCAGCAGTGTTATGCGCAGGCCGCGCAGATGGCGTTCCAGTTCGCGGAGTTCCTGAAGTCGTTCCTGGTGATGTTCTGCGACCTGCTCGTCATCTGGCTCGTGAACCTGCTCGCGGCGCAGGCCGTCAACGCGATCCCCGTCGGCGGGCAGGCCGCGTCGATCGCCATGTTCGCGCTGGCCGCGGCACAGGCCATCCGGCTCATGCAGATGTGGGCCGAGGCGGCCAAGGCCTTCGACACCTTCGCGTCGGCGCTGGCCGCGCTCGGCGTGGTCATGTCGGCAGCCGTCAACGGGTTCTCGGCGGCGGACGGGTTTCCGCAGGTGGGGACCGGTGGTTACGACCATGCCGCGGTATGAGGGCACCAGGGTATGAGCGGGCTTGACGGTATGAGCGGTGTGAACGGTATGGGTGGGATGCGCGCCAGGAGCCGTAGGAATGGCAGTAGTAGTAGAAGGAGAGAGCGGTCCGGGTCATGAGTTTCTTCGGTGGGGTCGGCGACCTCGAGCTCTTCCTTTCTCGGTGCCAGGTCCTGAGCGTCAGTTCGGTGCCGGTCTGCCTGGCAGCCATGGTCTTCTTCATCACGGAGGAGGGCTGGCATTTCAGCCTGCTTCTGTGCTGCGTCCTGCCGTTCATCGCCGCCTACCTGGGCGTCCGCGGCAAGCGGGAGATCCGTGCCGGGATGGCCGCGTCGGGGCTCGCTCTCGCCGTCGCTACGCTGCCGTTGTCGTTCGTATTGGCGTTCCTTGAGGGGGCGTAGCGCCAACTCCATGTGGTTTGTGGCGGTTTGAGTCACCGTGGAGCTGCCGGGCGTGACCGCTAAGCTGCACTGCCATGACTACGGGTAGCGGTGGAGCGGCCAACAGGCCTGAAGGGACGGGCGGGCAGCCGCAGTTCAGCGGTTCTTCCGGGGCGAGCGCGGACGAGTTGCGGGCGCAGTTCCATGGCCAGGGCCGATCGGGGCTCGTGGAGGAGCGGCGGCGCGAGGCGCGGCAGGCACGAGGGATGTACGCGGCGATCGCCGGGTTGGTCGCCGTGGTCTGCCTGGGTCTGATGGTCGTACGCCTCGGGCAAGGCGATGCGCTCGGCGTCTGGGTTGCCACCTATGGCGTGGGTGTGGCCCTGGGCGGCTGGGGTTTTGTGCTCGCCCGGGCCGGTCACACGCGGTGGGCGATGATGGTGGCGTGTATCGGGGGAGCGTTGGCGGCTGTCGGTGACAGCCCCGCATTCCGCTGAGGCGGGCCGGATGGGAGTCGCTGACTGATAGCCGGGGCTTCGGCTCAGCTACCGACCGGGGACCAGGCGGTGGCCGCCCGGACCGGCATCTGAGGACGACGTCGTCACGCCTGAGACGACGTCACGTCTGGGGGCGCCTGCTGCCGATCAGGTAGGCAAGGCCCCAGGCGGCGCCCGCGGCGAGCACGAGGCCGAGCAAGGAGAAGACGTCGACTCCGCCGGAGGCGTTGTCGCTCCACCATGCCTTAGCCGGGAAGAACGGCTCGTACCTCAGCAGGTCCCAGAGGGCCCCGCCCCCGTCACTCTCGGCGAAGACGAGCACGATGGCGTTGGTGTAGCCGAAGAACGCGCCGAGCGCCGCCGTGACGGCCCCACTTACATGGGCGCCAGTGCTGCGGTGACCCACCAGGCCGACCAACCAGCCGACGATCGCTCCGTTGAGCAGCGCGTGGCCCAGGTAGATGGTGTTGGCCGTCGTGACCGACTGGTCCTTGTACGTGGCCAGAACGAGACCGCTGTAGAGCAGCGAGACGATGACCGAGACAAAGAACCCGAGGAAGACCGCGCCCACCGGATGACCGCTCGTGCTCGGCCGTTGCCCGAAGGGGGGCGCCGCCTGGAACGGCGGTGCGGGGTACATGGGTTGCATCGGCGCCTGACCCGGGGCAGGCGGCGCTCCGTGGTGCAGCGGGGGCTGTGCCGGGACGGGCGGTGGCCCGGTCTGCACGGGGGGTTGGCCAGGCGCCTGCATCGGAGGCTGCCCCGGAGCCGGCGGGGGGCCGAACCCTGGTGACTGCTGCGGCGGGACGGGCTGGTTGTACGGGTTGCCGGCGGCGGCCTGTGGTGGCTGTGAAGGCTGCGGTGGCGGCTGGAACGGTGGCTGGCTCATTGAAATCCCACTGAGTGAATAGGTAAGAACAGCAAGTTATCAGTGAGATCGGGAGGGGGCGGTCGGAGGCGGAGCGGGCGGCGTGAAGGGCACCTGGCACTTGCAGTTTCCCGGCACTTGGACCGTCCTGGCCCTCGGACCACCCCCGGACCACCCGGGGCACGTCACCACTCCCCGCTGTACACGCTCTCCTCGTCGCCGTCCTCCTCGTCCATCAGCTGGTACCGCTCGTCCAGTTCGAGGATGAGTTCGCGCGCCCAGTCGGCGAGGAAGCGCGGGCAGCCCCAGACGTCCGCCGACCAGGCGCCCTCGGGAACTGGGAACGTCCCGGCCGCGTACAGGTGCTGGAGATGCGCGGCGAAGTCGAGCTCGTCCCACCGCCTGACGCGCTCGCTCGGGTGATCGTCGCCGTGCGGACAGTCGGCTTCGAGTGGTGCGGGGTCGACTGCGCGAAGCAGCGCGCGGACCTCGCGGCCGACGCCGTAAGGCAGATCGCGGACCTCGGTGACCCAGAGTGCCAGGAGCAGCAGGACCAGTTTCTCGTGCGGGTCATCCGTCGTGGCATGTCGGCGGGCAGCCCACAGCGCGAAGTTCTCCGCGCCCTCGTCGAAGGTGTCGGCGTCCGCCACGAACATGGTCAGCGCGACGATGTCGAGGGTCCCGTCGGGCCGTACGTACGTGCTGTCCATGGCGCTGGTGTCGCGTACCCCGAAATTCGACGTGTGCGCGGCGCGCAGCTCCGCGACCGCCTCTTCGGCGAGGCCGCGCAGATAGCGGGGGCACAGCCAGGGGTCGGGCGGATATGCGTCGAGGGTGTTCCGGAGCTCGGCCCGCCCTCCGGGGCTGCGCAAGTGGAAGCCGATCTCCGCGATGTCGGCCGACTCGAACTCCGGGTCCGGGTGCTCGTCGGCGTCGTGTGCGCATGTCGCGGGGTCACCAAGCTTCGGCAGGACGGTCTCCAGGCCCTCGATCATCGCGTCGAGGGCCGACCGTTCCGTGATCCGGTGAACGGCGTACCAGCAGCTCGCGTGCTGGGTGATGACGTAGCCCGCTCGTGCCGCCCTGGTCGCGAGCCAGTCCGCGCAGTTCGCGTTGGACTCAAGTTCGGCGGCGGGGTCCGAGTTGGGGTAGTCCCAGAGGGTTGCGGAGAGGCTCTTCACCGTTGATATGTGATCTACGGGTACGACCGCGGGGATGCCGTCGGCCGAGAATGGCCGGATCGTGTCGGCGGTGACGCGCGCGATCCCGGCGATGTTGGCCGGGCAGAAGTCGGCTTCGTTCCGGGGCGGTTCGGGCGAGTCGGTGATCAAGTACCCCGTGGGCAGCCCCGACCAGGCCGGGGTGTCCTCGGCCAGCGTGCCCAGGTCGTTCTCGTACGGGTGTGTCTCGTGCTCACAGCTTCGCCCACCGAGCGCCGACGCGGCGGCCGACAATGCCTCGACCGTCGCTCGCTCCGCCTCGGGACCGGGCTGCGCGACGAGGTACGGCATCATCTCCGCGAGTCCAGCCACCCATACGCGAGCGCCGTCGCCACCGGGATCGGCGAGGAGGCGACGTGCGCAGTCGAGCACGACGGGGTCGGCGGCTGCGGGGGCGCTGTCCGCTCGGACCCGGCGCCAGGTCCCGAGCAGTTCGGCCTGGCGAGGGTTGGCGTGGTGCGGGGTGTTGATCACGCCTCATGGTGACGCGTGATCGAATGTGGACGGTTGCCAGGGGCATGCTTGCATGTCGTCAGTGTCTGCTCAGGTTTGTCCGGACGCTGTCCGTCGTGTCGTCGCTCCACACCGTTTGACCTGCACGAACCGACCTCGCCATGATCTCCGGAGTCATTCGGGGCGCGAGCGCCATCTGTAGGAACGGGGCACCATTGAAGACGGACGCGAGCGGTGGGCGGAACCTGCGCAAGGGCGGAACGGGAGGTCCCGACATCGCAGGCCCAGGTGGCGCGAAACGGGGAGTCGGCAGCCGCGTAGGGTCCGGAGTGCTGGGCATCCTGGTCGTCCTCTTCGGCCTGATCCTCGTCGGCGTGGGCCACATGGAAGGCCCCGACAAAGTGTCCGGCGGCACGCAGGGGACGATCACCGTCGAGCAATGCCGCAAGGAGGCTTTCGGGGATGACATGGAGTGCTCCGGCAGCTTCCGATCCGACGACGGCACGGTCCGTCACGATGTGGAGGACTTCGAGCCCGGTGCGGACTACGGCCAGGGCGAGAAGGTCGAGGCGGTGGCATACGACTCGGACTGGTTCCGCCGCGGGTCCTTTGCGTCGTTCTACGTCGAGGCAGTGAAGAGCTGGTGCGTCGCCGCCTCGATGTTCGGTGTGGCGACGTTTCCGCTGAGCACCGCCTTCCGTTCCGGGAACCGGCCCATGCGCCGGGGGACGTTCATCACAGGCCTCAGCCTGCTCTTCGGCGGTCTGCTGGGCTGCGGTGTGTGTGCCCTCGTCAATTCGTGGCTTGTCTAGCGAGTGTCGGAGCTTGGCACCTCAACGCGTCGTCCGCAGGGGAGGGTTGTCGTTGGCGGTCGGCACCTGCAGCCAGGAGGTGAGTACATCGGCATCCAGCGCGAACAAAACGAGCGTCAAACGCGTCGGTCGGACTGTCGAGTCGGCTCCAGATGCGCACAGAGCCGTGGTGCCGGTGCACATACAGCTCGCAGTTCCGCACCGTCGAGGAGGGCGCGTCAGTCGTTGTGCAATGCATACGTCCAGGCTTCGGATTGGGCGCCGGCTGCGTCGATCTCCCCTATGGCATCCTCGATGTGCTGCCGGAACAAGTGGTCCTCGTCCCGGTTTTCCAATGTTCCGAGAATGCGACGTCCGGTGATCCACTGCGTGACCATGGCCAGGAAGCGGTCGAGGGACGTCGCAACGAGAAAGCCGTCGAGTCCGCTCTCGTCGGCGTTACGCGGCATGCGCAGGACGTGACCGGAGAGACCGTCGATCACGATCTCCGCGCGCATCCACAAGCCGATCTGGAAGAACGGGCCGTTGTCCGCGGGCTGTTCGACGTCCTTGGGCCAGGACAGTTCCCACAGGAACCTTTCGTAGTCGGGCTCCAGCCTGATTCCCTTTTCGTCCATGACGGGAAGACCGATGTCGGTGAGTACACGGCGGGCGGTCCCATCGGTCACTCCGGCCGGAAGACTTTCGGGGCGGGAACGTAGAACAGAGGCCTTGGGGAACAGCTTTGCCAAGTCGGCCGCGGTCGTCGGGGGCGCATTCATGGGCAGCGTGGGGCCTGCTGCGGTCAGTGCGCCGAGGAGCGGTGCCCCACGCAGTGGCCTGGGCGCGCGATCCGCCTTCGGGTCGGCGACTTCCACGGCGAAGACACCTCCTGGGCCGGCGAACACCGTCACGTTGGCAAGGCGCAGGGAAGCAGGCAGGAACTCGCCATCGAGCCCTTCCTCGCTCTCGTCGTGGGCGAGGATTTCGCTGCGGCTCACGGGTGCGGTGCGGCCTGTCGCCTGTGGCCAGGCCAGCGCATGCGTGGCTTCGCCCGGGAAGTCCTCGTCGAACCAAGGGCCCGCCACGAGCTCCGAGGTCTCGGCGTCCCACACGTATATCCCGCCACTGTCTGCCTGCGCGGCCACAGCCGGGCGGTCGCGCCAGCGCACCTCGAACAGAGTGCTGACCGGACCGGGTTCGAGGTATCGCGGGTCGTACCCACCCGGTGGGCGCCAATGGGTCCATCGGGCCTTCCAGCGGAGACGTACGCCGGATTGTTCGATGGCGGCGGACAGCTCGGTGTCTCTGCGCGCCATCGCAGTCAGGTGCAGCCACGCTGCCCACTCGCCCTGATCCGTCGGCGCCACACCGTACATCCACAAGTACACTGCGTCGGCTGCCGCGTTCGAACCGGGAACCGAACCGTCATGCGCGCAGTGAGCGGCGTCCAGCAGGGCGTTCTGCGGAAGGTTGGCCAGCACGCCGCCATCGCGCAGCAAGGCGTCGAACTCGCCCGCTTGTACCGCGTGCATGGCCAGACCATGCGCGGCGTAACGACCCAGCGGACCGGACGCGGCCCAGCCGTCCGGATGCCGTAGCTGAGGAGCGAGCCCTCGCAGCCACCGGACCATATGGCTGTTCACATGCGCGCTCAACTCCTCCGGCGTCTCACGACGCAGTACTTCCGCCACGGCTTCGTCAGCGAAGGAGACGTCCGCGTCGGTGACGGTGACGAGCCCGGAGAACCGGTCGGCAAGCTCGCGCAGTGACGCCTCTTCGAAATCCGGGGCCCCGGCGGCCTGGGCCAACTCGCTCCACGCTTCCCAAGGCACACGTCGCGGCTCGGACAGAGCCAGCGCGCGCAGGTGCAGGGACTGCGCGGCGGTCGCGGCGGCAGCCGCGAATGCGTTCCGCGGACCGTCGGGAGAGGTGTCGTCCAGCCAGAGCGAGCCTACGCTGCGGCGACGTGCCAGGAACCGGTGGCGGCGCATCGACCACCACGCTCGGTTCTGTGAGGGCGAGCGTCTCCGCGGCGTGGTCGCACACCAGAGCCGGCTGGGCGGACCTGCGGGTGAGCCCGGCCCGTCCCGCGTGCGTGATCAGAACCAGCTTGCCGTTCCCATGCCGGCGCGTGGCTTGGTGCCAAGCCCAGGGCTGCGCTCTGTCATCGGGCACCCCGATCAGGCTGAGAGCGTTTCGGAACACTTCTTCCGCAGTGGCTCCCGTGGCATCGAGCAGCACGCTCTGGGGGATGTGCCGGTGTGCTTCCTCAAGAACGCCCGTACCGTCGGTGAGGCTGACGACGTCCAAGCGCTTCTTCTTGGGGGTGCCGTCGTCCCACCAGTCACGTACCTGGGCGACGGCCTGGGCCGGAGTAAAGCGTTGGGGGTCTGGGGAGGGCTCGGACATGGGGCTCCCTACTGCGGCGGATCGACGTGCAGCATAGCCTTCGCCCAAACCGATCCGATGGCTGAGAGGTGGTCATCCATCTCCCTCTGCATATCCCTTTCGTTCGCGGTGCGTATTTTCTTCACCCTGGTACTGATCTGCTGGTCGCTGAGCCCGCTGTTCTCCTGTTGGCTCTTCAACTTCGTGCGCTCCGCGTCCCGGTCGGCAACGCCCTGGGGGTCGGTCCGGTAGGTGGTGCTGTAGTAGACGGGTGTCTTTCCGTCCTTGAAATCCGGATGCGTACGCAGCCGTGTCGAGCAATCGGCATGCCCCTGTCCGGAACCGCAAGGCCCACGCTCGGTGTAGAGGCCTGCCACCCGGTACTTCTGGCCGTCCGGACCGGAGTTCGTCCTGTCGAACCAGTCGAGTAGACGTTTCTCCGAGTGCCGCGGACTGACACCGCTGCTGTCCGCCGGGGACCGAGGAGTCGACGACGAAGGTGCTGTTTCCGTTGTTGTCCACGACTTCGATGACGGCGTAGTTCTTACCGGAGAAGTCTGGTTTGTGGGGGGCCAAGGCGTCGATGAGGGCATTGACGTTGTCGTTGCTCGGATTGGCCTTCTTCTGCCCGGTGAGTCGATGATGGAGTTCCGAGATGTTCTTGTTGGTCTCCGGATCCGAACGGTACATCTTGGGGAATTTTGCGTTGGCCTCGTCCCGGGCCTCGGCGCTGACCGCCCGGTCGCTGTCGCTGGCCACGTCGTCCGTGCCGTCAGACCGTTTGGACCCGGCGTACGGGCGTCCCTCCCGGTCGTGCTCGGGGTTGTGCCCCACTCCCTGGCTTTCGTGGTACCCGAGGCTGAGTCGGGCGAGCGAGGCGACGACGGCGTACCGTTGACCGTCGTTCATCTGACGGAAGTCTTCGCCCAGGGCGTCTTCCAGTTCCTGTCGCGTGAACGCCGTGGCCGGGAGGTCCGTTTCGCCGTTCTCACGGGCCTGGTTGTACGCGTCCATCCGGTCCGCGGCGGTCTGCAGGAGGGGCGTCAGACGGCCTGCGTCCGCCCAGTTCCTGAGACTGTCGTGCACCGGGTCCAGCCCGATGCGGTACACCTTCAGGCCACGCGGAGCGTCCGGGTCGTAGGCCTTGTGCGTGTCCTGGTCGTCGCTCTGGTAATTGCGCACCGCCTGTTGGGGCGAGTCCGGCGGAAGGTTGCTGTGCTCCTCCGCCCTGTCCTCCGGTTTGGGCAACGACTTATTGCGCTCTTCCCGAGTCGGATCGTCAGGCAGATTCTGATCGTCCTTTTTCGGATCCGCGCCTGCCGGCTCCTCCGATGGCCGTCGGTCGGTTCCGGCGGCGGAGGCAGGGGTGCCTCGGTCGGCCTGGTTGGAGCTGTCGGGTCGTGAGCGGTCGCCTGCGGACGCACTGCCGGGCGAGACCGGTTCCCTGTTCCGGTCCAGGGGAATCGCGAAGACCCCGTTGTCCCCGCTGTGCAGCGGCTTCGAACTCTGCTGCCCCGTCTGGGCGTCGATGTAGGTGATCTTGCCGTTGTGGTTGACGGCGTTCCACGCGTGCGCCCGCCCGTTGACGTCCTGCGTGATGATCACGGCCTGTGAGCCGTGGCCGCTGTTGCGGAGGGTGTTCTCCAGGCGGTTGAAGGCGTCGCGTCCGTTGCCCATGTCGCTGAAGCGGGCGCCGAGGGTGTTCTCGATGCGGTCGCGGCCGCCCTCTTCGCCGCGGTCCGAGGGGTTGCCGTCGGCGTCGTGGTCGGGGGTGCGTGCGCCGGCGGCTGTCGGGTTGCCGGCGTAGGTGTCGACTGTGGACAGGGCTGTGTCCACGCAGTTGTTGTTGCGGCGTAGGGCGTCTCGTCCCTCGCCGTTGATGTGCTCGACCCTGCGGCCATCTGCCGGGTCCGGGGGTCGGGTCGGGTCGCCGTTCTCGTCTCGGGGGGACCGAGTTCTCCAGGGCGTCCTGCTCGGTGCGGCTGGGGTCGGTGACGCCGCCCGGGGCATGGCGAGCCGCTGGCCGGCGGTGGCCCCTCCTCCGGCCCGTCCGAGCCGGGGCGCTCGGAGGGCGAGAGCTCGCAGTCCGGGAAGAAGAACCAGGGGCGGCACAGCGGCGGGTTCTCGCTGTACTGATCACGCCGCACGACGTACGTCTCATGCCGGGCGGATCACGACTGGTGCTGCTTCCGGTTGGCAACCACGATTGCTGCCGCCGGGCGGAGCGGGCTGAGACCGCCCGGCGGCGTCCGTGTGCCGTCAGGCAGCCAGCTTGGGCTGTGACATGGACGAGCACCGAGGAATGGTGCCAGCGGCGGGCGCGCCGACCAGATGCGCGTCGGGCGTGCCTAGGGGGACGGTGACCGGAGCGGTCGGCCCTTCGGGCAGGGGGAGGGGATCGACGGTCACCGCGCTGATGCCGGTGCCGGGCACGGGCAGCCCCGGTCTGTCAGGCCAGGTCGAGGCCGAGCCCGTGGCGGATGGCCTCGGCGTACTCGGGCAGGCCGTCCTCGACGAACGCGGTCTCCAGCAGGGCGGCGCGCCGCAGGGCGGGTGCCTGAGTGCGGGTCAACAGGCGGGCCGTACGAAGGTACGTGCGGGCCGGTGCGCCGAGTTCCTCGATCGGTACGGCCTCGACTGCGGCACGCAATGGAACCGGATCGGCATGGACGAACAACCCCGGGTCCGTGAGGAGTTGGGGAAGCAGGCCCGCCTCCAGGGTGTGGCCTGCGATGTGGTCGCATACGTAGGGGTCGGCCTTGCTCCAGTCCTGTTCTGGGACGGCCTCCAGGAGCGCCATCGCGATCTGGGTCTGGGCCGCGCGTATGTTCGGCAGGCCGGCGCGGATCTCGTGGCCAATGGCCGGATGGAGCAGCCGGATCAGGCTACGCCCATTGTGTCCCTCGGCCCCGTCAGGCTTGGGCGACTCGACGAATGGTTCCCACAGTGCACTGCTGCTTGCGATGACTTCGCTCATGTCTTTGCCCGCAAGGGCGTTGACGAGGGGCGCCCAGATGTCGACAGGCAGACCGTTGCCCTCCGCCAAGGCCAAGGGCGTCAGCAGGTGACGCAGGGTCTGCGGATCCGTTCCGAGGCGGCGAGCGTGCAGGTCGAGCGCCTGGCCTATGGATGAGGGGAGGAAAGCCTCGTCGTGCAGGGCGAAAGTGCCCAGACTCGCCAGGACGCTGTGCACGGCGAGTTGCACGGTCAACGGATTGGTCCCCGCTCGGCGTCCGATCGCCGCAGCTAGAGACCGTCTCGTCGAAGGGTCGGTGGTGAACGGCAGCTCCGGAGCGCCGTGACGGGGACTGAGCAGTGCTTCCGCCTGAAGCACAAGAGCCCCGGGGTCTGCCCACTGCGGTGTGTCGAGATCGATGACCTGGACGGTGCTTGTGGGGAGGTCCGCTGCGAACTCGTCCGCGAGCCGACGCGGCATCTCGGTGAGCAGGCGGACCGTCTCGACGGCGGCGAGCGGCTTGAGTACCTCTCGCATGAGCCGGTCCGGTTCTCCCGCAGCACGTACCGGTCCGGCCCGATCCACGTCCGGCACGACCACGGAAACGGGGCTCGCCAGGGTGGCCAGCTCGGTGAACACGTCCGATACGTCTTCGGCCGCCAGGCCGAAATGATCGGCGAGAAGCCAGACGACCTGAGCCGCGGTCAACCCCGCCGCCCCTGGCACGGCGGGCGCGGGCAGCTCAGGCGGCACGGTTGACGGGTCCAGGTCGTCCAGCTGGAGCCGCTTGCGGAACTCCGGGTCGCACAGCATCAGGAACCCGGTGATCAGATGCGAGCGACCGCTGCCCGGCGTTCCCGTCAGGACCAGCACACGCGGGGTGCCGGGCCGCTCCGTCCGCCAGGCAGCGAGGGCACGCAGCACTGCCGTGCGGCCGCCTATGTAGGGATGCGGTGCGTAGCCATCGGTTGTGCCGGCCATGGATATCAGTCCTGGTGGGAGTGTTGAGAGTGGTGGGGCGGTCGGGGGGAACGATGCTGCGGGCTGGCCCGGGTGGGCTCGCCCGGCCGTCAGGTGTTCTGCGTGAGGTTCTTCCGGTACAGGGCGATGGCCTGCTCGGTCGGGTAATTGGGGACGGTGACGGTTTCGCCGGACTCCTTCGACACCACGATCTTGGCTCCGCCGGGAGGGGCGGGCTGCGGTCGGCCGGATGCGTCCGTGCTGGGCGGGAAGACCGCGTAGACCAGGTAGCCGATGTCGAACTCGTGGACATTGAGTTCGGCGGGGGTGCCGTCGGGGAGTTTGGGCTGGGCGTAACGTGCGCGGACGATCTGGACGGCTTCGTCCGGGGTGGTGGGCGGGGTGTCGGGCGCCATGGGTGTCCTGTTCGCTGTTCGGGTTGTGGCCGGCTGGTGCGTTGGCTAGGTGGGGAACTCGTCGTACCAGCTGCCGTCGAGGAGGTACTTGGGCAGGTATTCGGACTCGACTCCGACGGTGAATCCCGAGTCCAGGGCCAGGCAGGCGATGGCCAGGGGGCCGAGGGCGATGAGTCCGTCGGAGTCGCGGGCCAGCTCCTCGTCGCGGGTCCAGTAGTCCTTGTGCCATTCGATGGTCCTGGCCAGCTCGGTGTTGAACCGGTCCTGGTCGCCGCGTACGACCTGGGTCAGGAGGTTCATGGGTGGGTACATGAGGTTGAGCACGGCGCTTCGCGACGCGGGACGGAGCACCTCGGGATCGGTGCCGTCCACTGCGGCGAGCAGTTTGTCGCCGAGGTCCGGCCGCTTGAGCCAGTACGCCTGCAGCGCTTCGACCCAGGAGTACATGTACTCGTCGAAGCCACCCGCTTCGCGTAGCAGGGAAACGGGCACCTGGCACAGGTCGTTCGTGCGCTGCCTCTCACGGCACACGCAGGACAGCCAGAAGGCGGTGAGCCAGTTCCCCGCGTCGACCCAAGGCCCGGTGCCGGAACGGAACACGTACTTCTTGTGGCCGACCTGGCATTCGAAGGTCGGTGTCGTGGCGCGGGCCGCGACGAAGAGGGCGTGGCCGATCTGCATCGCGGTGACACAGGCTTCCCAGGTCTCCACCTTGTCGGCCTCGGGATCCCCGGAGCAGTGCCTGTCGAGGGCGGTGGTCGCCGAGCTCAAGGCCATGGAGAACCACTCGGGGGTCTCCTTGAGGTCCTCGAGCTCACCCTCCAGCCTTCGCGCGAGTACCTTCAGCACCTGAGGCAAAGCCCCCGTCGGGAATTCATGACGTGGAATCTGGATCATCTTCATCCCTCTCGGGGAGCCTGATGTCGTATTCCTTCATCAGGTATCCCTCGTGTGTCTTCTTGGCCTCGTCGGAATTCCCCTTCACCAGCATGTACTTCACACGGTTCTCCTTGAGGGCCGTGCGAAGGTTCTCTGCCAGGTCCAGTTCATCCTGGGCCGCCTTGCGTAGCTCCTCGGCCTTGACCGGGTCGGGCTCCGCGGCCGCGTCGTCCAATCCTTTCAGACCGCGCTTGTCCATCTCGTGCAGGATCGTCTTGAAGTACTCCCGGGTGCCCTGGGAGACCTGCTTGATGGACGGGCCATCCGCGTCGTCGCCGTCGGTTTCCTGGCTGTCCTCTCCGGCCGTGTCCTGCCCGTGCTCGTCATCCTCCCCGGGCTCGGGACGGTCGGGGTCGTTCGCATCGGCCGGAAGTCCCTGGCGGTCTCCCTCTCCGGCCCTCAGGGAACCCTTGCACTCGACGACGATGTAGTCGAACTCGGTCTCGTCCGGCGGTGCGTCCCATATCTGGTCGAAGCGATTGTTTCCTTCGGCGCGATCATCGATGCGAACGGCGCCATCGAAATTATTGGGGATTGCGTGGAGTTCGGCGACTTCGTCTCCGTACCGCTCGCTCTCCTTGCCCCTCGCCGCATGGTATGGCCTGTGTTCCTCGTCGGCTTCCTTGAAGGCGGCTTCATTCTCAGGAGTTTTGTTTGCCTTGAGCGCCTTCTGTGCCGCTTCCCTCTTCGTATGCGGAGCTCTGTCCGCCTCGATCGCGTCTGCTCGCGCCGCTGCACGCTCATCAAGCTTGTCGAGGGTGTCCTGGGAGGGGCCCCCATGGGTCCGGCCCACAGGATCCACGTTCGGGTTGACGTACGTCGGAGCCGGAGCCTGCGGGACTCTGCTCGCTGCCATCCACGGCTTCTGAGGGTCGCCAGTGGCACGCAGTTTGGGTAGAAAGTGACCCTCGTACTTGTTCTGTCGCCTATGGCGGTACGGACGGCCGGTCGAGTCTACTCGGTAGTACTTCTCGAAGAAGGCGGGATTGGTATTGGCCAGGTGGACCATGTGGTCGATCCACTCGTCGTCCGTCCTGGGGTCGTTTGTGGGGTCGCCCGTCGGTTGTGCGGGGCCTTCGGGGCGCTGTGATGTCTCTGGCTTCCCTGTGTTCGCAGGGGTCTCGGGGGCGACCTCCCCGTACAGGGGTTTCTTGCCTGCCGTGGCCTCGTTGATGTGCCGGGACGCGTCGGCGTTCCTGCCGTCGGGCAGACTCTCGCGAGTCGGGACCGTGGAGTCCCTGGTCATCTCGCTGGGGCGGTCGCGGTGATCGCTTGCTCGTGACTCGGTCGGGTCGTCGGACCGCGCCTGGTCAGGGGTGTCGGACCGGTCCTTGCCCGGCGTCTCAGATCGCGGGTCATCGAGATGATCGGGGTGCGTCTGGTCGGGTCGCGGTGGGGCCTCGGGGCGCCGACCGTCGGGTCGCTCGTCCGTATCCGGCTTCTTCTGCGTGGGGGTGTCCCGATGC
Organism: Streptomyces sp. NPDC055013; assembly: GCF_053608645.1. NCBI lineage: Bacteria > Bacillati > Actinomycetota > Actinomycetes > Kitasatosporales > Streptomycetaceae > Streptomyces > Streptomyces sp. NPDC055013. Next base: position 28,284 of record NZ_JBSGVW010000011.1, on the reverse strand, counting down.
GGATCAGACGTACGCGGGTCGGGCGTACGGGGGTCCGAAGCGCGAGGATCGGACGTGCGCGGGTCCGCTGTGCGCGGGTCCATGGTGCGAGGGTCTGCAGTGCGTGGGTCGGTGGCCCGGGGGTCCCTGCTCTCCTGGTGCGGGGTCGATGTACGCGGGTCCGAGGGCGTGGTGTTCTGCTGAGGTGTGTCCCGGTCGGTCGTGGGGTCGTTCGGGTTGTCCGTCGCAGGCCGAGTGGGAGGCGTGCCCTTGTCCGGCGTGCCGTTGTCGGATGCGGTGTCGGTGGGCGACTGCCGGTGTTCCGAGGAGGAGTCGGGGCGCGTCGCCTCGTCCGGGCGTGACTGCTGGTCCGGGGTGCTCGGTGTCCCCTGGGACGGCTCACGGCCATCGGGCGTGCCATCCGGCTCGGACGTGTTCGGGTCGGCCGTCGACGGCTGCGCGGGGTCCGCGTTGTCCGATGCGTCCGGGGATGGCGTGACTGTCGGCTTGGGGGCGTCGGTTGCCGTGTCGGTGTCATCGCCCTGCGTCGCCGGGGTGTCGTCCGAGGCGTCGTTCTGCGGGCTTAGGGTGTTCTCCGGTTGTGCGTCGTTCTTGGAGTTTTCCGGCTGGGACGTGTCGTCGTTCTGGTTCTGCGACCCGTCCGTCTGGTTGTCGGAGTCCTTGGAGTCCTTGTCGGCGGACTGGCTGGTGTCGATGGGATTGCGGTCGGCGTCCAGCGGGATGTGCCAGACATGCTTGGCCTGGTCGAGGTGGAGGGGCTTCTCGCTGACCTCTCCGCTCTGGGTGTCGATCCAGACGATCTTGCCGTTGTGGTTGACGACATTGAAGGCGTGGCCGCCTCCACCGGGCCAGTCGACCTGGACGATGGCCGCCGAGCCGGGTCCCGCTTGCTGGAGGGTGGAGGCGATGTTGTTGGCGGTATTGGGGTCGCCGCCGGGCCCGGCATAGGTGTGGGCGGCGCCCGTCCAGCGGATCTGGTTGGCGTTCGCGTTGTTCTCGGGGGTGAACGGGTTGTGCTTGCCGTTCTCGTCGAGGTCGACGGTTCGCGGGGCTGAGACCTGGGGGTTTCCGTACCAGGTTTCCAGGAACGAGCGCGAGCAGTCGGCGCAGTTGTTGCTGCGCCCCGGGACCGTGTTGCCACCGTCGTTCTGGAGCTGCGACCAGGGACCGAACGGGTCGGGGAAGCGTTCCGGGGTGCCGTCTTCGTTGTGCGGGACCGCGTCGACCAGTGCCTGCTGATCGGCCGGGTCGGGATCGGACAGGCCGCCGGGGGCGGTGTCCAGGTCGGCACGGATGTCATCCAGGCTGTCCTGCTGCGACGTCTGGTTGTTGGAGTCGCTGGGGGTGGCCTGAGGGGAACCCGGGGACTGCGGTGTGGCGGGGTCCGCGTGCTGCGGTGTGCCGGAATCCGGGGTGGGAATGACGGTGTGTACCGGGACCACCGTCACCTGCTGTTGTTGCTGTGAGTCGCGCGGTGAGTTCTCCGACTTGTGAGGCTGTGCGGCCGGTTGTTGCGGAGCGTGGGGAGCGTTCGGCGTGCTGCCGGAAGGCTGGTGGGGTGGCCTGGTGGGGGAGGGCCCGGCACTCGGCTGGTTCGTGGTGCCGGGCGTCCCCTGAGTGGTAGGGCTGTGGGTGGCGGGACCGGGCTGGGCCGACGAGTTCGGGGTGCTGTTGCTCGGTGTCGAGGAGCTCGGCGTACCGCTGTTGGGTGTCGACGTACGCTCGGGCCCACCGCCGGTCGAGGTGGACGGCGACGTCGTGGGCGTGCTCGTGGAGGGCGATGCCGTCCTGGGCGGCGTCGACTGGGCCGGAGTCTGGTTCGGCGTGCTCGTCCTCGGGCCGTGGCCCGGGGTGGGGGTACGGGTGCCGCCCGCCGAGTCCGCGGTGTTGCGGGGCGTGGTGCCGTCGCCCGGTGTTGTCGTCCCGGGGTTGTTGCGGGGCGGAGTGCGGTCGCTCGGCGTGGTGCCGGGGTTGTTGCGGGAGTTGGAACCGTCGTTCGGGTTCGAGGTCCCGGGGTTGTTGCGAGGCGTGCTCCCGTCGCCCGGCGTAGCGGTCCCGGGGTTGCCGCGCGGCGCAGTGCGGTCGCCGGGCGTCGCAGCGGCAGGTGTGTTCCGAGGCGTGCTGCCCTCCCCCGGGGTCGTACCCCCGGGCCGCTGGGCCGGTATTCGACCATCCGGCGTGCCCTGGGTACCCGGCGTACGCCCGTCCCCCGCCCCCGGAGCACGTCCGTCCGGCGTTGAGGCAGGCCTACTCCCCGGCGTTGCGGTAGACGTACCGCCCGGCGTTGAGGCCGACGTACTCCCCGGCGTTGAGGCCGACGCACTCCCCGCCGTCGCAGCAGGCGTAACGCCCGCCGTCGCAGCAGGCGTACTCCGAGGCGCCGCAGAAGGCGTGGCGCTCGGAGTGGAGGCAGGCCCCGTCCCCGTGGCCGACGGCGTGCCAGGTGTACCCGCGGAAGGATTCCTCGCCGGGGCGGAGTTGGCGTTCGGGCTTGTGGTGGACGGCGTGCTGGAGCCGCCGGAGGCGCCCGGGCTGTGCTGTCCGCCCGGAGTCGCACCCCCGGTGGAAGGCGCCGTGGGTGACGTGGGCATGGCTGAGCCGCCGTCGGAACGGCTGCCGGAACCGGAGGGAGACGAGTCGGCTGCCGGTGCCGGTGCGGCGTTGGACTGGGTGGGAGCGGTGGCGGCCAGGCCGTCGATCTGGGTGCCGATCGAGCCACTGCCCGGCGAGGAGGACGTACCGCCGGACGACGTGGCTCCCGACGAGGGCGTGGACTGCGGGCTCGGGGACGACAGGCCGGATACGCCGGAACCACCGCCGGAGTGGGACGGCCCGGACGAGCTCGGGGTGCCCGACGAACCGTTGGAACCAGGGGAGTTGGTCGACGGCCCGCCGGACGAGGGGTCGTCGAAGTCGGACAGGGACGAGCCGGACGGGGCCACCGTCGGCCTCGAATACGGCGTGTCCGAGGAGGACGGATTCTGACCGGGGCCGGAGCCGGAGTTGGAATCGGACCCCGAGCCGGAGTCGGGACCCGCCCCCACGTTCGGTCCGCCGATGTCGTTGCCGCCGGTGTCGGCCGATATCCCGCTGCCGATGTTCGCACCCGGCCCGCTGCCGTTGCTCGAACGCGACGACGTCGACGAGTCCGACGATCCCGAAGAACCGGAGTCCGAGGAAGAGTTGGAGTTGGAGTTGGAGCTGCCCGAGCCGGAGTCTCCGCTTCCGCTGCTGCCGTCCCCACTCCCGCTATTGCTACTGCCGTCCCCGCTCCCGTCGGCCCCGGCACCGCTGTTGCTGCCCGGCGTCCCCGACGGCCCGTTGTACCCGTCGATACGGCTGTCGATCGCGTGGTGGAAGCGGTCGCCCGCCTTCTTGCCCATGCTGTCGCGCACGCCCTCGGCGAACGTCTGCGGGCTCTGCTTCAGGGCCTCCAGCCCCGCCGTGCCGCCGGCCTTCATGGTGGCGCCGACGTCGTAGCCCTCCTGGGCGCCGAAGCCGACGTTCACGGTCTGGCGGATGAGGTCGGTGATGATCGCCTCGATCGCCGAGATCGCAGGTTCCTTCATGGTCTCGATGAGTGCCTCGAGCAGCGCCTTTTTGAGCTCGTCGAGGATGCGGCGCACGAGGAGGCGGGCCGCCTGGGTGGCGCCCATTCCCGCTACCGAGGACAGACCGAAGGTGAAAGGCGCGGCGGCAGCCGCGGCGGCGATCTGGATGGCCAGGGCGATCAGCTGGGCGATCACCGCCCACTTGGCGAACTCGACGAGGTAGGCGCAGGTCTCCATCACATTCGCGATGAGGAAGGCGGCCTCGGCGGCGTTCCGGAGGTAGCCGTCTCCGCCGCCCCCGCCGTCGAACTTCTCGTACGTCTTCGTGAACTTGTCGATCGACTCGCCGGCGTTGTTGGCGGTCACCGTGCGGGCGCTGGTGTTCGCCTTGGTGTGCAGGTCGGTGACGTCCTCGCCGAACTTGCGCCACAGGGCCGCCGAGTCTCTGAGCTTGTCCTCGTCTGCCGTAGGCCATTTGTAGCCCAGCATCTGGAGAACCCACTCGAGTTCGTCCGGCAGCATCATCGACACAGCAGAAAGCACCCCCGTCAGACAACACGGCCGTACACGTCCCTCACCAGCCAAGGGAAATCACACAGGAGTACAGCCGTCAGCAAAGTTTACGGACTCACCTGTTGATGACTTCACGTGTTTGCTGTCACAAGTCCGTTGCAGGTCGCCGCTGTTGCCTGAACCGAGCGGCAGGAGGGCCGTCCGGTCATTGTGTACGGCCCTGGCTGCGCTGTCGGTGTCCCTTGACGTCGGGTCGGCCGACGTGGCCCTGGGCGCGTTCGGACTCGCCGAGCCAGAGGTGCGGGACGTACTGCTGGACCGCCGAGACCAGTTCCTGTCGGCAGGGTGCGGGGAAGGGAAGGCGGTGGCGCAGGCGGGGCAGGTCGGGGTGCAACGGCTCCTCGTCGCGGACGAGGGTCCACAGGACGGGGTCGTCCCGGTCGAGGGGACCGATGGGGAACAGTTCGAGGGAGTAGACCTTCTGGCTTCGGCCGAACTTGCTCCAGTACAGGCCGACTCCGGCGAGCCCCTGCCAGGGGATGACGTTGCGAAGCTTTCCGTTCTCGACCCACAGGCCCGTGGCGTCGACGAGGATCCGGCTGCGACGGTTCGCCCAGTTGGCGATGAACAGGAATACGCCGAGCGCGCCGAGCAGCAGCATGAACACGAGGCCCACGTAACCCGCCGGGTTGGATTCCCCCTTCTGGTTCCCGGTAGCAACCACGACCGCGCCGACGACGCCGACCGCACCCATCGCGATGAGCAGGACGGAGCAAGGGAGGCCGGTCATGGCGCCGCGACGGCCGGTCCGTATGACCATGGCGTCGGGTGCGGGGGAGGGCGTGTGCGAAGGCAACATGGTGCGTGAGCTTAGCGAATTGACCTACGCTGCCTCCTCATGACGACGCACGGCCGGGAACTCGGCGGGGAACAGGTAGAGACGCAGCTGCGTGCCGACGTGGGCGATCCGGTCCCGCCCGGAGTGGACGAGTTCCGGTCGAGCTTCCAGAGGCAGGCGGATCCGGGGTTCGCGAGACAGCGGTCGCAGCAGGCGCGGAGCGCGCGCGGTGGGCTCATGGCCGCCGGGGCGCTGGTGGCGCTGGTCTGTCTCTTCGTGATCGTGGGACGCCTCAACAGCGGTGCGCAGGCGGGTGTGGGGACCGTGCTGTACGCCGTGAGCCTCGCTTCCGCCGGTCTCAGCGTGGAGTTGGCGCGGCGCGCCCGCACCCGCCTGGCCATGATGGCGATCATCCTCGCGGCGGCGGGCGCGTCGCTGGCGGGCGCGATGCCCTGACTCGCTCGATTCCGGCCACCGAACCCGAGGGCAGGCTCAGGTCAGGTCGTACGGACCACGCGGATCAGACCTTGGTGAAACACAACGTGTAGTCGAACCCTCGGCTGTTGCGGTACTGGATGCCGTAGTCGTACTTCGCCGAGCACTCCTGGTCCTGTCCGGGCAGCAGGGCACCCGTCTTGTACTCGGCCTCGGGCGAGCCGCAGTCGACGACGGTCGGCAGCGGTTCGCCCTGAGGGTCCGCGACCTTCACGCAGTCGCCGATCTCGGGGTCGTGCGTCTTGTCCTCCTCGGCGGCCGCGGATGCCGAAGCCTCCGCTTTCGCCTTGCCGCCGGTGGGGCTGGTGTTGTAGTCCCAGACGTAGTAGCCCAGCCCACCGAAGATCGCTATGACGACGACGGCGGCCTTCACCATCCGCAGCACCCCTCCCGGCTGCGGGCGCTGAGGCCCGCGCGGCGGCTGCGGCTGAGGTTGCTGCGGGTATCCGTACCCCTGCTGCGGCTGTCCGTACGGCTGCTGCGGCTGTCCATACGTCTGCTGTGGCTGCCCGTAGGGCGGTTGCGGCTGCTGTCCGTACGGCTGATTCGGATACTGCGGTGGAGGCGTCGACATGCCCGGGAACCCCGTAATCGGCTGAACGTTGAATGAAATGGCAAAGGTCAACGCGAAGTTGACCCGGCGCAGGCTATCCCCCGACGTCAGCCGGCCCGCCACCGGGTCAGAAGTAGCTGATCAAGAAAGTCACCCCGGCGCCGACGAGCCCCATCCCGATCATGCCGATCACGGCCGACCGCGTCACTCCCCGCCCCGCCGCCTCCCAAGCGGCGTCGAACGAGATACGGCTCGTCCCGAACGGAGCGAACCCGGTGGCGAGGCAGAACACTCCGAGCCCGGTGAACACCCAGCCGCCGAAGAACGCGGCGAACCAGCGCCAGGCCCGGTCCATCCCGGCCTGGACGTAGTCGGCACCCGTACCGCCCTGCGACGCCGGCGGCGACGTCTGCTGCACGGACAACTCGGTTCCCTGCGCGTACCGTTGCCTGACCTGCACCGCCGCGCGGGCGTCGGTGCTCTTGCCGCCCTCCGCGACGAACGTGCCCTCGCAGCGGACGGGACGGCGGTTCTTACGGCTGCTGCGGGAGGCGTTGTTCGGGTAGCTCACCTCGCACTGTTGCACCGTCAGGGTGCCGTGGGTGCCCGCCCAACCCGCCGCGTACGCCCCCTCGTACGCGCCGAACCCGCTCAAGCCGAGGCCCGCGACCAGAAAGACCAGGCCGCCCGCGCGTCCCAGGCGCCCGAAGGCTCTGCCGAGGAGGCCGGCGAGGGAACGGTCGACGCCGGTGCCGTTTCCTGTGCCTTGCGTCCGAGCCATGATGATGCGGTCCTTCCGATGCGGTCCTTCTTCTCTACGGCCGGTGGGGGCCCAGCATGGCACCCCCGTGTGACGGGAGATACTTCAGGTGTCGAGAGGCGACGAGAGGCAGCGACATGACGAGGCAACCCGAGAACTCATCCAACCCGCAGGGCTCTTCGCAGGAGCGCGGCGTGCTCGACGAGGCACTCGAACCCGAACAGATCCGTTCCCTGAACTCCGCCCTGCGCAAGCTGTCCGAGACCGACGTCGGCGGCAAGGACCTGCAGGAGGCGGCCAAGAAGCTGCTCTCCGGCCGCCTCGCCCTGCGCGACGCCATGGACGACCCCGCGGTGTCACGAGCCCTGGGCGGAGGCATGGCCTCCCTGCGCGGTCAGTGGGAGTCGCTCTCGGAGGACGAGCGCGACCAGATCAGGCACGGCGAGCCGCTCACCGGCGGTGACCCCGCCACCGGGCCGTCGGAGCCGAAGCGGGCGCAGGGCGAGGATTCCCAGTCCGGGAAGAAGAACCAGGGGCGGCACAGCGGAGGGTTCTCGCTGTACTGAGCACACCCGAGCCGTACGTTCACGCACGCCCGAGACGTACGGTCACGCCCAAGCCGTAGGCGTCATGCCTGGCGCTGCTTCCGGTACAGCGCGATGGCCGCCTCGGTCGGATAGTTGGGCACGGTGACGGTCTCACCGGTGTCCTTGGCGACCACGATCTTGCTACCGCCGGGCGGCGCCGGCTGAGCCCGCCCGGCGGCGTCCGCGACCGGCGGGAACACCGCGAACACCAGGTATCCGATGTCGAACTCCGCCACGCGCAGCTCGGCCGGAGTGCCGTCCGGCAGCTCGGGCTGCGCGCAGCGGCTGCGCACGATGGCGAGGGCCTGCTCGGAGGAGGTGGGCGGTGCCGGGTGGTCCGAGGTCACGGGCGCTCTCCTTGTCGCCTCGGCTGTCCCGGTCAGAACAACCCGTGCCACATCTGCTCGACGATCAGCGACCACCAGGTCTCCGCGTGGCCCAGCGCGGACGCGTCCACGGCCGCCAACTGCTCCTGCAGCGCCGCCACTTCCGCACCGGCCGCGACCGGGTCCAGGCCCCGCAGCCGCTGCCGCGCGCCGGCGAGCAGCGCCAGGGAGCGAGCGAATGCGGCGACCGAGACGTTGACGTAGCGGGCCTCGGCAGTGACCGGATCCACGGCCCAGAGGGCGCCGAGTCCGTCCGGCTGTCCCGAGCCCGGCAGGACCTGCACAGCGATGACTGCGACACCGTCGAAGCCGATCCGGACCAGGTGCGTCAGGGCGCCGATCTTCTCCTCGCCGGCCGGGCTGCGGCGCTCGCGCAGATTCGTGGCGACGTCGGTGAACAGGCCACCGGCCGGAGGGGCGTCGGACCGGTCGGCGGTGAAGAACAGCGGGAGGTCCGCCGGCAGCCCCGCCCAGGTGAGCGTCGCCCCGGTAGCCTCGGGCAGCGCGCTGCCGGTGATGTCGTCGGCGTCGAAGCGACGGACGCCGTCCTCGCCGAAGACCTCGACGAGCCGGCGGCCCAGCGCCACGTCACGCATCGGGTCCGCGGGCGTCACCTGCGCGGGAACCGGCAACCGGTGCGGACGGGGCGGCGGCTGCTGCCCGGCGATCCGATGCATCGTCTCGACCTGCTCGACCAAAGCCTCGATGCCCTCCGCACGCGCCTCGGGACGAGCCCCGTAGGTCTGTGAGCAGGAGAGCTGGGCGTTGCGGAAGGTGTTGAGGAGCTCGGCCGTATAGCCGCCGGGGAGCAGGCTGGGACGCAGATCGGTGTGGATGGCCAGGACGTTCTCGGCGGGTACGTTCATCCGCCGCAGCTCCCCCCACGCCTGGTACTCGGCGGGAGGCAGGCCCGGAGCGGAGGTGCGGAAGAGCGTGGTCTCCTCGCCGTTCGCCGGATCCGTGTACGTGAAGACAGCGGTGTTGCCGGGACCGGTGACGGGACGGGCACCGCCTTCGGACGCACCCGCGCCGCCGTGCTTCTGCCGGTACATCTGCACGACTTCGTCGACCGGCACCGACGGCCAGACCGTCAGTTCGCCGGTACGGCGGTCCACGACCCCGCACGCGTTGCCGATGTCGGCCGGCGGCCGCCGCTCCCCGGTCTCCGGGTCACGCTCGGGCTCCGCAGGCGCCGCCCACACGACCCAGCCCAGGTCGAACTCCTGCGTCCGGACCTCGCGGCGCGGCTCCGTGGAGCCTTCCGGGTTGAGCCAACGGTCGGCGATGGCGAGCGCCTGCTCCTGGCTGGTCACGGGGAGGCTCCTTCGAAGTCATGGGTTGTGGGTGCCTACGAGGCTATCCCCGCGCCGGTCGCGCGCATACGGAGGGCCTTCGCCCCACGCTCGGTGGCGAGGAGAAGGATGCCGTCGGGGGACAGGTCGGCCGCGGTGAAGGGCGTGTCGGAGATCAGCGCGGCCACGACTGCCTGATCCGCCCGGTCCCAGACCCGCAGGTAGTCGGCGCCGCGGCTCAGGCCCAGCGGGGCGGCGGCCCGATCCTCCTCCGACGGGAGAAGAATCTGCTCGGGATCGGCGTCGCCCAGGGAAACAGGCTGCACGAGGCCATGGACGAGCACCGCGGAACCGGCCTCATCGCCGGGGGCACCGACCGGCCGTGCACCGGGCGTCCCCGCGGGAACCACCAGTACGGCGACCGGGGTGGCAGATCCGTCGGAGCGAGGCAGGCTGCCGACGGTCACGGCGCTGACACCGGGCAGGGACAGGCTCCACAGCGTCTGCCACGGCAGTTCCAGCCCGAGCCGCTGGTGTATCGCCTCGGCGTACTCGGGCAGGCCGTCCTCGACGAACGCGGTCTCCAGCAGGGCGGCACGCAGCGTGACGGGCGCCTGGGCGCGGGTCAGCAGGGGCGCCGTACGCAGGTACGTACGGGCGGGAGCGCCCAGCTCCTCGGTCGGTACCGCCTCGATGGCGGCGCGCAACGGCACCGGATCGGCGTGCACGAACAGCCCCGGATCGGTGAGGAGTTGGGGCAGCAGCCCCGCTTCCAGCGTGTGGCCCGCGATGTTGTCGCGCACGTAGGGGTCGGCCTTGCTCCAGTCCTGCTCCGGCACGGCCTCCAGCAGGGCCATCGCGATCTGGCTCTGAGCGGCGGCAACGTTCGGCAGACCGGCACGGATCTCGTCGCTGATGGCCGGGTGCAGCAGCCGCAGCAGCGTACGTCCGCCGTCCTCGGGGCTGCCCTCCGCCGCGTCCGCTTCCTGTTCCGCTTCCTGTTCCTCGGGCTGCACGAACGGCGCGGCCAGCAGCATCCCGCCCGCGATGGCCTGGCTCATGTCCTGCCCGGCGACCGCGCTCGCCAGCCGCGCCCACAGTTGGACCGGCAGGCCGTCGGCCTCGGCCAGGGCAAGCGGTGCCAGCAGGAGTCGTAGCGTCTGCGAGTCGGTGCCGAGCCGCCTGGCGTGCAGGTCCAGGGCGTCAGCAATAGAGGTCGGCAGGAACCTCTCGTCGGCCGGGTCGAAGCCCTCCGGAGCCATCAGGATGCAGTTGACGGCGAGTTGGACGACCAGCGGACTCGTCCCGGCCCGGCGGCCGATGGTCGCCCCCAGGGCGAGACGGGCGGCGGGATCCACGGTGAACGGAAGCTCGGGTGCTCCGAACTCCGGGCTCAGTGCCGCCTGGGCGTGCCGCAGCAGGCCCTCGGGGTCGGCCCACTCCGGCTCGTCGAGGTCGATGACCTGCACGGCGCCGGAGGGCAGCCCCCCGGCCAGCTCGGCGGCCAGCGGACGCGGTACCTCGGCCAGCAGCCGGACCGTCTCCGTGGCGGCCAGGGGGGAGAGCACCTCGGACCAGCCGTGCGGGTTCGCCCGCCGTCCGTACCGGTCCGGCACGGTCGACGTCCGGTACGACGACGGTCACCGGCTCGTCGAGTGCGGCCAGCTCGGCGTACACGCCCTCGTCGCTGGTGGCGTTCAGCTCGTAGTGATCGGCGAGCAGCCACAGGACCTGGGCCGCGGTCAGCCCTTCGGGAGCGGGTACGGCCGGGACCGGCAGCTCCGGAGGCACCGTCGTCGGGTCCATCGCGTCCAGCGGGAGCCGCTTGCGGTACTCCGGCTCGCACAGCATCAGAAACCCGGTGAGCAGCCGCGAACGCCCGCTGCCGGAACCGCCGGTGACCACGACGACGCGCGGAGCGCCGGGCGCGGCCTCCCGCCATGCGGTGAGTGCGCGCAGTGCGGCGCTCCGGCCGCCTATGTGGGGGTGCGGTGCGTAGTCCTCGGTCGAGCCGGTCATGGGTCCCCGTCCTCCGTCATCGCGGACGCATATGTGCAGGACCTTGATCTTAGGCGCCGGGCCGGTCCCGCGGTCGGGCCCGGCCTCCAACGCCTGCGGCGTACCCCCGCAGCCGACCTACTCCGCCGCCACCCCACCATTACGCGGCGCAGCCTCCAGATCGAACTCCCCGTCCCGCGCCCCCAGTACGAACGCCCGCCACTCCGCCTCGGTGTACCGCAGCACGGTGCCGGGGTCCAGGGACGACCGCATGGCCACCGCGCCCGCCGGCAGGTACGCGATCTCGACCCGCTCCTCGTGCGCCTCGGTGCCGGGCGCGCACTGCCACTCGACCCCCGAGATGTCGAGGGCGTACAGCTCGTCCCGCTCCCGCTCCTTGCGCGCCTTGACGTCCTCGGACTGAGTCCCGACCTCGTTGTTGCGTGCCTCGGTCATGCCGCTGGGCCTCTTCCTGACGTGCGAACGACGTACGTGGCTCAGCCTACTTGCGTCGGCCGCCCCGCACGTGCCCGTCGCGGATCAGAGGTCCTGGCGAGGCCGCAGGTTGCTGTGCACGACGCCGGTCGGCACCTGCACCTGGCCGTCGTACTCGGACATCGTGCGCTGCCAGATGGCGTCCTGCTCGGCCTCGTTCTTCTCGTGCGCCACGCCCATCTTGGTGAAGGCGACGCCCATGCCGGCGAGGCGCTCCGCCAGACTGGCCATCGACTCGTACATGCCGTCGCGCAGGCCCTCGTAGACGACGCCGAACTTCTCGCCGATGTCGTCGTCGCCCCAGGGCGGGGTGTCGCCCTTCTCGAGCGCGGTCAGCCCGGTCTGCAGGGCCGTCACGGCCTTGGCGAAGTCCACTCCGACGCCGAACATGTGAAAGCCCTCGGTCTTGAGGACCTCAGGGTCGGAATCCATGTAGTCCGACGGCACAACTGCCCCCCGTGGCTCGCCTTTTCTGTCGCAACGCCACTCTAACGGGGACACCCGTACGAGACCCAGCCCTCACGTCGGCAACGGAGAGGGGCGGCACCCACATGGGTACCGCCCCTCCCGCTCGACCGACCGCTCCTCAGAACCGGTTCGGCACCCAACCCGTCTGAATCAGCTGTCCACCCCGGCGCCGCGTGTGGAAGTGTCCACGCCCGGGCGGCAGTTGCGTCGCGGTGATGTTGCCGAGCAGCGCACCCTCCGCCCGGTCGCCGGAGAGCACGACACCCTGGGCACCGAGCTCGCGCATCCGCTGCATCACGGGCTCGTACAGCGACCGGCTCGCACCGCCCGAGGCGCGCGCGATGATGACGCGCAGGCCGATGTCACGGGCGAACGGCAGGTACTCCAGCAGCGGGGCCAGCGGGTTCACGCCGGTCGCCACCAGGTCGTAGTCGTCGACGATGACGAACGCGTCCGGGCTGTTGTACCAACTGCGGTTGCGCAGCTGCTCGGGCGTGACGTCCGGGCCGGGCATACGGCGGTGCATCGAGCCGGCCAGGCCCTCCAGCGTCTCCGTCAGGGCCGGCGCCGAGGCGCAGTACCGCGACAGGTGCGAGTCGGGCACGCCCTCCAGGTGGGCGCGTCGGTAGTCGCCCATGACGATCTTCGCCTTGTCCGGCGAGTAGCGCTCGGTGATCTGCTTGACGAGCAGCCGGAGCATCGCGGACTTACCGGACTCGCTCTCACCGAACACGATGAAGAGCGGGTCCGTCTCGAAGTCGACGAAGACCGGCGACAGCGACGACTCGTCGATGCCGATGGCGACACCGCGGTCCGGGTGCTCGAAGCCCTTGGGCAGCCCGTCCGCCGGCATCATCGTGGGCAGCAGCCGGACGGCCGGGGCTTGCTGGCCCTGCCAGTTGTCGTTGATGCCGCGCACGAGGATCGACGTCGCCTCCGACAGGTCCTCCGTCTCCGAGGAGCCGTCGACCCGGGGCAGGCCCGCCATGAAGTGCAGCTTGTCCGAGGTCAGACCGCGGCCCGGCACGGTGGCCGGGACGTTCTGCGCGACCTTGCGGTCGATCTCGGACTCCGTCGGGTCACCCAGCCGCAGTTCGATGCGGTTCTGCAGCATGTCCTTGAGCGCGGGCCGCACCTCGGTGTAGCGGCTCGCCGTCAGGATCACGTGCACACCGAAGCCGAGGCCGCGCGTGGCGATCTCCGTGACCGTCGCCTCGAGCATCTCGTAGTCGGTCTTGAAGGTGGCCCAGCCGTCGATGACGAGGAAGACGTCGCCCCAGAGCTGGTCCGGCAGCTGGCCCGAGTTGCGGCGCTGCCGGTAGGTCTGGATCGAGTCGACGTTGTTGGTGCGGAAGTACTCCTCACGCGCGTTGAGGATGCCCTCGACCTCGCTGACCGTACGGCGCACCTTCTCGGCGTCGAGACGGTTCGCGACGCCGCCGACGTGCGCCAGCTCCTCCATCGAGATCAGACCGCCACCACCGAAGTCCAGGCAGTAGAACTGCACTTCGGACGGCGTGTGGGTGAGGGCGAACGACGAGATGAGCGAGCGTAGCAGCGTCGACTTGCCGGACTGCGGGCCACCGACGAACAGGCCGTGGCCCGCACCGCCCGCGAAGTCCCGGTACAGCACGTCACGGCGCTGCTCGAACGGCTTGTCGACGAGACCGACCGGCACGTTGAGCCGGCCCAGCGCCGTGTAGTCGGGCGCGGTGAGGCCGCGGTCCTGGGTGACGGCGAGCTGCGGGAGCAGCTGCTCCAGCGAGGGTGCCTCGTCGAGCGGGGGCAGCCACACCTGGTGGGCGGGCGGTCCCTGGTTGATCATCCGGCTGACGAGCACGTCCAGCACGGTGTCGGCGAGCGCGTCGTCCACCCGGTTGTCGGGCTCCGGCTCCTCGATCACCGGCTGCGGGGGCAGCGCCACGTGCTCCGCCGAGAACAGCGCGGGCCGCAGCTGCGTGGAGCGGTGCACCCGGGACGGGCCCTCGCCGTGGTACGCCCCCGACACGTACGCCGCCTTGAAGCGGACCATGGTGTCGGTGTCGTACCGCAGATAGCCGGAGCCGGGGATCGACGGCAGGTGGTAGGCGTCCGGGACACCGATCGCCGTACGGGACTCGGCGGCGGAGAAGGTCCGCAGACCGATCCGGTACGACAGGTAGGTGTCCAGGCCGCGCAGCTTGCCCTCTTCCAGGCGCTGCGAGGCCAGCAGCAGGTGCACACCCAGCGAACGGCCGATACGGCCGATCTGGATGAACATGTCGATGAAGTCCGGCTTGGCCGTGAGGAGTTCGGAGAACTCGTCGAGCACGATGACCAGCGAGGCCATCGGCTCCAGCGCGGCACCCGCCGCCCGGGCCTTCTCGTAGTCGTGCAGGTTGGCGTAGTTGCCGGCCGAGCGCAGCAGCTCCTGACGGCGCTGTGTCTCACCCATGATCGAGTCGCGCATACGGTCGACGAGGGTGAGGTCGTCCGCGAGGTTGGTGATCACGGCCGCGGTGTGCGGCATGTCCGCCATACCGGCGAAGGTGGCGCCACCCTTGAAGTCCGCGAGGATGAAGTTCAGCGTCTCCGAGGAGTGCGTGACCGCGAGACCGAGCACCAGCGTACGCAGCACCTCGGACTTGCCGGAGCCGGTCGCGCCGACGCACAGGCCGTGCGGGCCCATGCCCTCCTGCGAGGCCTCCTTGAGATCCAGCATGACCGGCTCGCCGTTCTCGCCGACACCGATCGGCACGCGCAGCCGCTCGTGCAGCGTGCGCGGCCGCCAGGTGCGGGAGACGTCCACGGTGCCCGCGTCGCCGATGCCCATGAGGTCCGTGAAGTCCAGGTTGGACAGCAGCGGTTCGCCCTCCTCCGCGGAACCGACCCGGAAGGGGGCCAGCTGCCGCGACAGGGACTCGGCCTGCGCCGGGTTGAGCAGGTCGGGCTTGCCGGTGTAAGCGGACTCGTGGCCGACGAACAGCCGCATCCGGTCCGGCTTCACATAGACCGTCAGACCGGCGCGCAGGTCCTCCTCCAGCTCGCCGGGCGCGATCTCCAGGAAGGTGACGCCCTGGAGGCCCTCACTGCTGGCGAGTTCGGAGTCCGGCGGCACGGTGCCGCCGTCGAGCACCACGATCAGGTGCGGCTGGTCGTAGACCGGGGTCGCCTCACGGTTCCAGCGGGGCCTGTCGTCCAGCTGGTCCGCGAGCGCCTCCTCCAGCTCACCGAGGTCGTCGAAGAGGAGGCGGGACGAGCCCGCCCCGTCCTTGCTCTTCGGGTGCTGGCTGTGCGGCAGCCACTTGATCCAGTCCCAGTCCGCCGTCGAGGAGGGATGCGCCACCACGGCGATCATCAGGTCCTCGGGCGAGTGCAGCGTCGCCAGCTGGGACAGGGACGCACGGGCGTTGCCGTAGACCGTGTCCGTCTCGCCGCAGACCGTCACGTGGTAGAAGGCGCGCAGCGAGATGGCGACCGGCAGGTCGGAGAGACTGCCGTGCGCGTCGAGGAAGGCCTTCATGGCCGCCGCGGTCAGCGGCTCCAGCTCCTCCTTGGGCGCCGTCTCCGGCGCCACGAGCGGGGTGTTCAGCTGCTGGATGCCGCGACCGATCCGCACGGAGGCGAAGTCCGCGTCCGTCGGGCGCCGCTCCCACAGCCGCTTGCTGTCCGCCGCGACCGCCCACAGCTGCTCCGGGTCGGGGTGCTGGAAGAGCTGGCTCCGCCGCTGCAGATCCGCGGTCTTGTGTACGTCCTTGCGGACCTGCTCCAGGTAGCGGAAGTAGTCACGCCGGTCCTGAGCCATCCCCGCGCCGCCGCCCTGCTGACGGGACTTGGCGAACTGGGCGATGGCCATGGCCAGCGTCGAGGCGAGCATCAGCCCGCCGACGACCCTCATGTACGAGGGGAGACCCGGCATGAAGAAGAAGCCGACCGAACCCACCATGCCCATCATGGGCAGCAGGTTCATCAGCATGCTCTCGTCGCCCTCGCGAGGGATCTCAGGAGGCGTCTCGAGTTTGACCTCGCCCTCCGGGACGGCCGGGGGCACTATCCGCGGTGGTCGTTTGATGATGACGACGCTCACCGAATGCACTCATCCTTCGCGATTGATCGTGATACGTCCTGGCACCGACGCCCCCGTGTACCGCGACGTGTTCTTCGTTCGCGTAGGCGTCGTTCGCGTAGACAGCGATCCTACTGATGCGCCGCGTGCCCGAGGGAGGGAGGCGGATGGAGATGCGGCGCAGGTCCTGGGAGGAATGGGGGAGGTAGGTCCTTTCCCGGGTACCGCAACGGATATGGTGGCGCTCCGTGTCGTACGAGCGGCGCGAGGAAGCCTTGTCTAGCAGGGGGAACACCAGGTGAGCACGGGGACTTCGACAGGTTTCTGCCGAATCACCATCGCAGCGCCGGACAGCCGTGTAGATGTCGCGCTGCCGGAGGACCTGCCGATCCAGGACCTCTTTCCTGAGATCATCAGGCTCTCGGGCCTGGTTCAGTCGGACACCGGTCCTTCCGGTTACCACCTTGTGACCCGCGAGGGTCAAGTGCTCGACGCGAGCCGCTCGTTGCTCGAGCACCGGGTCAGGGACGGTGAGGTGCTGCTGCTGCGGACCTTCGCCGACTCGCTGCCGCCGGCCGTGCACGACGACGTGGTGGACGCGATCGCCGCCGCGGTGAAGCAGGACCTGCGCAGCTGGAACGACAACCTGATGCGGCTCGCCGGTCTGGTCGCCGGATCGCTGCTGCTGGTCATGCTCGGCTTCGTCTTCTGGTTCGCGGACCCGATCCGGCACGACATGCACGGTCTGCAGGGCATCCTCGCCGGCGTGACCGCGCTCGCCCTGACGGCGCTCGCCGGCGTGCGGGCCCGGGTCTACGAGGACCGCGGCTCCGCCGTCGCGCTCGGCATCTCGGCGCTGCCGCACGCGCTCATCGCGGGCTCCGGCGTCATTCCCCAGGACGCGGGCGAGGGCCCCGGAAGGCTCCAGTTCCTCGTCGGCTGTGTCGCCGTCCTGCTGCTCTCCGTCGTACTGATCATGCTGCTGCCGCAGGGCGACGCCCCGTTCGTGGCCGCCGCGCTCGCCTCCGCGATCGGCACGCTCGCCGTGTTCTGCGGTGTCCTCACCGAGGCCCAGCCGCGGGAGATCGCCGCCGGCACCTCGGTCGTCGCCCTGGCGGTCGTCGGCTTCCTGCCCGGCTGGTCCGCCCGCTTCGCCAAGCTGCCGATCGGCTTCCGCAACCCCGAGGACCTCGCCCGGGCCCGTCGCGAGGGCCACGAGGGCGACCTCGAGGCGGTCGACGTCCAGCGCATCGTCGCCCAGACCAGCCGTGGCCACGAACTGCTGCTCGGCCTGGTCGGCGGCTGCGCCGCGGTCATCATCGGCGCGGGCGGCGCGGTGCTCGGCTTCAGCGACAGCGGCTGGGCCCAGCTGCTGGCCCTGTGCGCCGGCCTCGCCGCCATGCTGCGGGCCCGTCTGTTCCGCTACACCGCCCAGGTCACCTGCCTCTTCGTGGCCGGTGTCGTCACGCTCGGCCTGCTGGTCCTCGGCCTCGCGATCTCGCCGCCTGCCGATGTCGTCATGGAGCTGCTCCAGGGCAACTCCGGCCCGGTCGACGTCCGCACCCTGTGGCTCGGCGCCTCCGTCGGCGCCGGTGTGCTGCTGCTGATCGCGATCGCCCTGATCGTGCCGCAGAAGGGGCTCTCCCCCTTCTGGGGCCGCATGCTGGACCTCGCCGACTCGCTGGTGCTGCTCTCCCTGATCCCGATCTGCCTGGCCGTCCTCGACGTCTACGGCAAGGTCCGCGGCGGCGTCTGACCCGCGGCGGGGCCCCGGATACCGCCTGTCAAGAGCGTGCCCGGGTGCTGGTACGCTGTGTGACGGCCGTTTGTGTACGCGCCTCCGGGGCCACCTGGAGGACGCGCCCAGCGGATCCCCGCCTCCCGAGTCACGGAAGCTCCCCTGAGAAGTGGACCAGGGGCACTCGGTGGCAATCAGAGACTACGAGGAGTACACGTGTCGCTCGACACCGCCACGAAGAAGCAGATCATCGCCGAGTTCGGTACCAAGGAGGGCGACACCGGCTCCCCCGAGGTCCAGGTCGCCATGCTCTCGCGTCGCATCTCGGACCTGACCGAGCACCTCAAGACCCACAAGCACGACCACCACTCGCGCCGTGGCCTGCTGATCCTCGTCGGTCAGCGTCGCCGCCTTCTCCAGTACCTGGCGAAGAAGGACATCCAGCGCTTCCGTACGCTGGTCGACCGCCTCGGCATCCGCCGCGGTGCGGCGGGCGCCAAGTAAGACGCCGTGAAGGGAGCGGTTCCCACTCTTAGGGGGCCGCTCCCTTTGCTGTACGTGCGGAGTGTCACCGCCCCTTTGTAGTGTGGTAGCACAACGCAACACCACGAGGAGAAGTGCGCCTCCCAGCCGCCGGTCCTCGGTAGTGGCCCCCGGGCAATGCGAACCCGGGTGCTTCGATCGAAGACCGGCCCGCACCAGATGGAGCGCTTCTCCGCACACGTCCCCCCGCCACACGGGCGGATCGGGACAAAAGACGTAACGCAGACGAAAAGTAACGGAGAAAACGCTAGTGGAGAACGAGACCCACTACGCCGAGGCCGTCATCGACAACGGCTCCTTCGGCACCCGCACCATCCGCTTCGAGACGGGCCGCCTGGCCAAGCAGGCCGCCGGTTCCGCCGTGGCGTACCTGGACGACGACACCATGGTGCTGTCGGCCACCACCGCCTCCAAGAACCCCAAGGACCAGCTCGACTTCTTCCCCCTGACGGTGGACGTCGAGGAGCGGATGTACGCCGCCGGCAAGATCCCCGGCAGCTTCTTCCGCCGTGAGGGCCGCCCCTCCGAGGACGCGATCCTCACCTGCCGCCTGATCGACCGCCCGCTGCGCCCGTCCTTCAAGAAGGGCCTTCGCAACGAGATCCAGGTCGTCGCCACGATCATGGCGCTCAACCCCGACCACCTGTACGACGTCGTGGCGATCAACGCCGCGTCCGCGTCCACGCAGCTGGCCGGTCTGCCCTTCTCCGGCCCGATCGGCGGCGTCCGCGTCGCGCTGATCCGCGGCCAGTGGGTGGCGTTCCCGACGCACAGCGAGCTCGAGGACGCCGTCTTCGACATGGTCGTCGCGGGCCGCACCCTGGAGGACGGCGACGTCGCGATCATGATGGTCGAGGCCGAGGCCACCGAGGGGACCATCAAGCTGGTCCAGGGTGGCGCCGAGGCCCCGACCGAGGAGGTCGTCGCCGCCGGTCTGGACGCCGCGAAGCCCTTCATCAAGGTGCTCTGCAAGGCCCAGGCCGACCTCGCCGCGAAGGCCGCCAAGCCGACCGGCGAGTTCCCGATCTTCCTCGACTACCAGGACGACGTCCTGGAGGCGCTCTCCGCCGCCGTCCGCCCGGAGCTCGCCTCCGCGCTGACCATCGCCGGCAAGCAGGAGCGCGAGTCCGAGCTGGACCGCGTCAAGGCGCTCGCCGCCGAGAAGCTCCTGCCGGAGTTCGAGGGCCGCGAGAAGGAGATCTCCGCCGCGTACCGCTCGCTCACCAAGCAGCTGGTCCGCGAGCGCGTGATCAAGGAGAAGAAGCGCATCGACGGCCGCGGTGTCACCGACATCCGCACCCTGGCCGCCGAGGTCGAGGCCATCCCGCGCGTGCACGGCTCCGCGGTGTTCGAGCGTGGCGAGACCCAGATCCTGGGCGTCACCACGCTGAACATGCTCCGTATGGAGCAGCAGCTGGACACGCTGTCGCCGGTGACGCGCAAGCGCTACATGCACAACTACAACTTCCCGCCGTACTCCACCGGTGAGACCGGCCGTGTCGGCTCCCCGAAGCGCCGCGAGATCGGCCACGGTGCGCTCGCCGAGCGCGCCCTCGTGCCGGTCCTGCCGACGCGCGAGGAGTTCCCCTACGCGATCCGCCAGGTCTCCGAGGCGCTGAGCTCCAACGGCTCGACGTCCATGGGCTCGGTCTGCGCCTCCACCATGTCGCTGCTGAACGCCGGTGTGCCGCTGAAGGCCCCCGTCGCCGGTATCGCCATGGGCCTGATCTCCCAGGAGATCGAGGGCGAGACGCACTACGTCACCCTCACCGACATCCTCGGTGCGGAGGACGCCTTCGGCGACATGGACTTCAAGGTCGCCGGCACCAAGGAGTTCGTGACCGCCCTCCAGCTCGACACCAAGCTGGACGGCATCCCGGCCTCCGTCCTGGCCGCCGCTCTGAAGCAGGCCCGTGACGCCCGCCTCCACATCCTCGACGTGATGATGGAAGCGATCGACACGCCGGACGAGATGTCCCCGAACGCGCCGCGGATCATCACCGTGAAGATCCCGGTCGACAAGATCGGCGAGGTCATCGGCCCCAAGGGCAAGATGATCAACCAGATCCAGGAGGACACCGGCGCCGAGATCACGATCGAGGACGACGGCACGATCTACATCGGTGCCGCCGACGGCCCGGCCGCCGAGGCCGCCCGCACCACGATCAACGGCATCGCCAACCCGACGATGCCCGAGGTCGGCGAGCGCTACCTGGGCACGGTCGTGAAGACGACGACGTTCGGCGCCTTCGTCTCCCTGCTCCCCGGCAAGGACGGTCTGCTGCACATCTCGCAGATCCGCAAGCTCGCCGGCGGCAAGCGCGTGGAGAACGTCGAGGACGTCCTCGGCGTGGGCCAGAAGGTCCAGGTCGAGATCGCCGAGATCGACTCCCGCGGCAAGCTCTCCCTGATCCCCGTGATCGAGGGCGAGGAAGGGGCCGAGGCCTCCGAGGACAAGAAGGACGACTCCGACAAGTGACGTCGAGTAGCTCCATGGCGACGGCCCGCACCTCCTCGGAGGCGCGGGCCGTTGCCCGTACCCAAACCCTGATCAAGGGCGAGAACGGCATCGGCACAGTCCGCAAGACCACCCTCCCGGGCGGCCTGCGCATCGTCACCGAGACCCTGCCCTCGGTCCGCTCCGCCACCTTCGGCATCTGGGCGCACGTCGGCTCCCGCGACGAGACGCCGGCCCTGAACGGCGCCACCCACTATCTGGAGCACCTGCTCTTCAAGGGCACCACCCGCAGGTCCGCCCTGGACATCTCATCCGCGCTCGACGCCGTCGGCGGCGAGATGAACGCGTTCACGGCGAAGGAGTACACGTGCTACTACGCGCGCGTGCTCGACACCGACCTGCCGCTCGCCATAGACGTCGTCTGCGACATGCTGACGGGCTCCCTCATCCTCGAAGAGGACGTCAACGTCGAGCGGGGCGCGATCCTCGAAGAGATCGCCATGACCGAGGACGACCCGGGCGACTGCGTGCACGACCTGTTCGCGCACACGATGTTCGGCGACAACCCCCTCGGCCGCCCGGTCCTCGGCACGGTCGACACCGTCAACGCCCTCACCGCCGACCGCATCCGCCGCTTCTACAAGAAGCACTACGACCCCACCCACCTGGTCGTGGCCGCCGCGGGCAACATCGACCACAACAAGGTCGTACGACAGGTCCGCGCGGCCTTCGACAAGGCCGGCGCCTTCAAGAACGGTGACGCCACACCCATCGGGCCGCGCGACGGACGCCGCACCATCCGCGCCGCGGGCCGGGTCGAACTGATCGGCCGCAAGACCGAGCAGGCCCATGTCGTCCTCGGCATGCCCGGCCTGTCCCGCACGGACGACCGCCGCTGGGCGCTGGGCGTCCTGAACACGGCCCTCGGCGGCGGCATGTCGTCCCGCCTGTTCCAGGAGGTCCGCGAGAAGCGCGGCCTGGCCTACAGCGTGTACTCGTACACCTCGGGCTTCGCCGACTGCGGGCTGTTCGGCGTGTACGCGGGCTGCAGGCCCTCGCAGGTCCACGACGTGCTGAAGATCTGCCGCGACGAACTCGACCAGGTTGCCGAACACGGCCTGTCCGACGACGAGATCGACCGCGCCATCGGCCAGCTCCGCGGCTCCACCGTCCTCGGCCTGGAGGACACCGGTGCGCTGATGAACCGAATCGGCAAGAGCGAGCTGTGCTGGGGCGAGCAGATGTCCGTCGACGACATGCTGTCCCGGATTGCGGCCGTGACCCCGGACGACGTCCGCGCGGTCGCCCGCGAGGTCCTCGGACAGCGGCCCTCGCTGTCGGTCATCGGCCCGCTGAAGGACAAGCAGGCGGCCCGTCTGAACGACGCCGTCGCCTGACCCGTCCACTCCCGGAACATCCGACGCGGAACATCCGACGTAAGGAAGCAAGGAAGATGAGCAAGCTGCGCGTGGCGGTCCTCGGTGCCAAGGGCCGTATCGGCTCCGAAGCGGTACGGGCCGTCGAGGCCGCCGAGGACATGGAGCTGGTCGCCGCCCTGAGCCGGGGCGACAAGCTGGAGGCCCTGGCGGAGACCGGCGCCCAGGTCGCCGTCGAACTGACCACGCCGGACTCGGTGATGGACAACCTCGACTACTGCGTACGGCACGGAATCCACGCCGTCGTCGGTACGACGGGCTGGACCGACGAGCGCCTCGCGCAACTGAAGGCCTGGCTGGCCGAGTCCCCGGAGACCGGCGTGCTCATCGCGCCGAACTTCTCCATCGGGGCCGTCCTGACGATGAAGTTCGCGCAGATCGCCGCGCCCTACTTCGAGTCGGTCGAGGTCGTCGAGCTGCACCACCCGAAGAAGGTCGACGCCCCGAGCGGTACGGCCACGCGCACGGCCCAGCTCATCGCCGAGGCCCGCCGCGCCGCCGGTACCGCCCCCGCGCCGGACGCCACGGAGACGGCCCTCGACGGCGCGCGAGGTGCCAGCGTCGACGGGATCCCGGTGCACGCGGTCCGCCTGCGCGGTCTGCTGGCCCACCAGGAGGTCCTGCTCGGCGGCGAGGGCGAGACCCTGACCGTCCGCCACGACTCCCTCCACCACAGCAGCTTCATGCCGGGCATCCTGCTCGGCTCCCGCCGCGTGGTGACCACTCCGGGCCTGACCTTCGGCCTGGAGCACTTCCTGGACCTTGGCTGAGGCTCACAGATGCGCGCGAAGATCTCCTACCTCATAACGGCCGCCGTCCTGGTCGTCTACTTTGTCCTGGTCGGCAGTCGTGGCGTGCTGCTCATCCGGTCCGGCACGGTCCTCACCGTCACCTTCGGTGTGGCGGTGCTGATCCTGCCGGTGATCGGCCTGTGGTTCCTGTGGAAGAACACTCAGTTCGTCCGCAGGGCCAACGCGCTGGCCGCCGAACTCGACGCCGAGGGCGCCCTGCCCGTCGACGAACTGAAGCGCACCCCCAGCGGCCGTATCGACCGCGACTCGGCCGACGAGGTCTTCGCCAGGCGCAGGGCCGAGACGGAAGCCGCCCCCAACGACTGGCGCAGCTGGTTCCGCCTGGCCGTCGCCTACCACGACGCCCGTGACACCCCGCGCGCCCGCAAGGCCATGCAACGCGCCATCGCCCTCCACGACGGCAGGACCGTCGAGGCCTGAGCCCTACGACGACTGCACAGCCGTAAGCCGAAGGGGCCGGCCCGCACTTGCTGCGGACCGGCCCCTTCGGCTCACTCGGCTCAATCAGCCCTGCGTGTTCTCCGCGGCCCAGGCCTCGACCGCGTCGGTGGCCCGGTCGAACGCCTCGACCCGGGCCAAGAAGTCCGCGTTGTGCGTGGTCATCAGCGTCGGCATGTCATCCGCCGCACGGTCGCGACATACGAGCGTCAGCGCCTGTCCCTGCACCGTGCGCGGCAGCCCCAGCCAGCGCACCGGCTGCTGCACCGTCCGCACGGCGACGACCTGCTGCCAGGGCACCGTACGCGTGGCGAAGAACCTCACCTGGCGCAGCCCGCTCGCGCTCACCCACACGCCCATGCGCAGCAGCCTCAGGGCTCCCGCGATGACCGCCAGCGCGATGCCGAAGACGACCGCGGCCTCGGTCACCGTGCCCGTCAGGGCGATGATGACCGCGGCGAACAGGACGTACGAGGCGAGCAGCAGCCACAGTGCGGCCACGCCCACGCGTACCGGCCCGGGCCGGTAGGGGCGCCGCCAGCGGTCGAGGTCGTCGAAGGGCAGCGCGACGTCGTCGGCTGTCTCGAATGCGCGGTCGGCCGTCAGGAAGGGCAGGGGCACGGCTGGTCCTCACTCGTTCCATGCATGGGCTGTGCCCGGTGAGGCTATCGACCTGTGTCCCCACTCACCACCCTTGGGGGTCCGATGGAGTCAGCGCCCCTGGGAGGCCTGGGACTGCTGAGTCTGCGCCCCGGTGTCGGTGGACAACGCGGGCGTGCCCACCACCAGCGAGCCGGCGAGCCCGGCGACGATGGTGAGCCCCAGCAGCCATCGCCCGGCCATCTGGCCGACGGACGCCCGCTCACGGGGTGGGGGAGTGACATTGCTGCGGAACCTGTCGGCCTCGGCGAGAAAGGCGAACGGAACGGGCTCACGCCGACGGAACATGGAGGGTGCGTCCCCCTTCGGGATCGAACGAATCACTTTCATCAACACAGACGAGCGAGTGCCCCAAAAGGTGCCCGGTTTCACCGACTTCCTTCGGTCACGACGGCGAACGTCCCGTTTGGTGGGACGTAGAGTGGCGTCGCCAAGAGACGAGATGGGAAGGACCCTCCGAACCGTGACCCCCACCCCCGACGACGATTTCAAGATCGATCTGCGCAGCGACGTCACCGTCGAACTGGTCAAACACAGCGCGGCCGACTCCGACGTGCTGTTCGCGGCCCGGGTGTCGACCGTCGGGGAGCAGTCCCTGGACGAGTTGAACAAGGATCCGGAGCGTTCGAAGGGCCTGATCAACTACCTCATGCGGGACCGGCACGGCAGCCCGTTCGAGCACAACTCCATGACGTTCTTCGTCAGCGCCCCGATCTTCGTCTTCCGCGAGTTCATGCGGCACCGCGTCGGGTGGTCGTACAACGAGGAATCCGGCCGGTACCGGGAGCTGCAGCCGGTGTTCTACGTGCCGGACACCTCGCGCAAGCTCGTGCAGCAGGGCCGCCCGGGCAAGTACGTCTTCGTCGAGGGCACCCCGGAGCAGCACGACTTCGTGCAGCACGCCATGGAGGAGTCGTACCGCGAGGCGTACCGGACCTACCAGGAGATGCTCGCGCAGGGCGTCGCCCGCGAGGTCGCCCGCGCGGTCCTCCCGGTCGGGCTCTTCTCCTCGATGTACGCCACTTGCAACGCCCGCTCCCTGATGCACTTCCTCGGCCTGCGCACCCAGCACGAGCTGGCCAAGGTCCCGTCCTTCCCGCAGCGGGAGATCGAGATGGTCGGCGAGAAGATGGAGGAGGCGTGGGCCGAGCTCATGCCGCTCACCCACGCGGCCTTCAATGCCAACGGCCGCGTGGCGCCGTAAGGCACAGGCGTTCCCCGGACCCGGCGCGGCCGCATGGGCCAGCCGCATGAAGTGTCCGTATTGCGGCATTTAGAGAAGTTCATCTAGCCTGATCAAACGGACCCGGCACTGCTTGAACCCCCGAGCAGGCAGTGCCGGGCTCCTTATTTGTCCTGACTTTCCCGCACCCCCCTAGGGCAGACCAGGCCGTGCGCAACGAGTAGCGTGTAACCCATGGCTCCGACCTCCACTCCGCAGACCCCCTTCGGGCGGGTCCTCACCGCCATGATCACGCCCTTCACGGCGGACGGCGCACTTGATCTCGACGGCGCGCAGCGGCTCGCCACGCACCTGGTGGACGCAGGCAACGACGGCCTGATCATCAACGGCACCACCGGCGAGTCGCCCACCACCAGCAATGCGGAGAAATCGGAACTGGTACGAGCCGTACTGGAGGCCGTCGGCGACCGGGCCCACGTCGTGGCCGGCGTCGGCACCAACGACACCCGCCACAGCCTCGAGCTGGCCCGGGCGGCGGAGAAGGTGGGCGCACACGGCCTCCTGGTCGTAACGCCCTACTACAACAAGCCCCCGCAGGAGGGCCTGTACCGGCACTTCAAGGCCATCGCCGACGTCACCGAGCTGCCGGTCATGCTCTACGACATCCCCGGCCGCAGCGGCGTCCCGATCAGCACCGAGACGATCGTCCGCCTCGCCGAGCACCCGCGGATCGTCGCCAACAAGGACGCCAAGGGCGACCTCGGCCGCGCGAGCTGGGCCATCGCGCGCTCCGGCCTCGCCTGGTACTCCGGCGACGACATGCTGAACCTGCCGCTGCTCTCCGTGGGCGCGGTCGGCTTCGTGTCGGTCGTCGGCCACGTGGTCACCCCCGACCTGCGCGCGCTCGTGGAGGCGTACACCTCGGGCGACGTCCAGAAGGCCACGGAGATCCACCAGAAGCTGCTCCCGGTCTACACCGGCATGTTCCGCACCCAGGGCGTCATGACCACCAAGGCCGCGCTCACCCTCCAGGGCCTGCCCGCGGGGCCGCTGCGCGCACCGATGGCCGAGTGCTCACCCGAGGAGATCGAGCAGCTCAAGATCGATCTTGCCGCAGGCGGGGTACAGCTCTAACACCAGACTTCGCGCTCCGGGCGCGCACAACACACTTCACAACTGAATACGCGGGCCACCGGTGCCCGCACCCCACAACGACAACTGCTTCTGCACGAACGTCACGCGCGCCACGTGCCCAACCGGTACGTGGCGTGCGTGGTGAGGAGAGTCTTTTGAGTCATCCGCATCCTGAACTCGGCACGCCGCCGCCGCTCCCCGAGGGCGGCCTGCGCGTCACCCCGCTCGGCGGCCTCGGTGAGATCGGCCGAAACATGACGGTCTTCGAATACGGCGGCCGCCTACTGATCGTCGACTGCGGAGTGCTCTTCCCCGAGGAGGAGCAGCCCGGAATCGACCTGATCCTCCCGGACTTCTCGTCCATCCGGGACCGCCTCGACGACATCGAGGGCATCGTCCTCACGCACGGCCACGAGGACCACATCGGTGCAGTCCCGTTCCTGCTCCGCGAGAAGCCGGACATCCCGCTGATCGGCTCCAAGCTGACCCTCGCTCTCATCGAGGCGAAGCTCCAGGAGCACCGGATCCGCCCGTACACCCTTGAGGTGAAGGAGGGGAACCGCGAGCGCATCGGCCCCTTCGACTGCGAGTTCGTCGCGGTCAACCACTCCATTCCGGACGCCCTCGCGGTGGCCATCCGCACGCCCGCCGGCATGGTGGTCCACACAGGCGACTTCAAGATGGACCAGCTCCCGCTGGACAACCGCCTGACCGACCTGCACGCGTTCGCCCGGCTGAGCGAGGAAGGCATCGACCTCCTCCTCTCCGACTCCACGAACGCTGAGGTCCCGGGCTTCGTCCCGCCCGAGCGGGACATCTCCAACGTCCTGCGCCAGGTCTTCGCGAACGCCCGCAAGCGGATCATCGTGGCGAGCTTCGCCAGCCACATCCACCGCATCCAGCAGATCCTGGACGCGGCCCACGAGTACGGCCGCCGGGTCGCCTTCGTCGGCCGCTCGATGGTCCGCAACATGGGCATCGCCAGGGACCTGGGCTACCTGAAGGTCCCCCCGGGCCTGGTGGTGGACATCAAGACACTGGACGACCTCCCGGATCACGAGGTCGTGCTGGTCTGCACGGGCTCCCAGGGCGAACCGATGGCCGCCCTGTCCCGCATGGCCAACAGGGACCACCAGATCCGGATCGTCCAGGGCGACACGGTGATCCTGGCGTCCTCCCTGATCCCCGGCAACGAGAACGCGGTCTACCGCGTCATCAACGGCCTGACCCGCTGGGGCGCGAACGTCGTCCACAAGGGCAACGCCAAGGTGCACGTCTCGGGCCACGCGTCCGCCGGCGAGCTCCTGTACTTCTACAACATCTGCCGCCCGAAGAACCTGATGCCGGTGCACGGCGAATGGCGCCACCTGCGCGCCAACGCCGAACTGGGCGCCCTGACCGGCGTCCCGCACGACCGCATCGTCATCGCCGAGGACGGCGTCGCCGTCGATCTCATCGAGGGCAAGGCAAAGATCTCCGGCAAGGTCCAGGCCGGGTACGTGTACGTCGACGGCCTCTCGGTCGGTGACGTGGGCGAGCCGGCCCTCAAGGACCGCAAGATCCTGGGCGACGAGGGCATCATCTCCGTGTTCGTGGTGATGGACTCCTCGACCGGCAAGATCACGGGCGGCCCGCACATCCAGGCCCGCGGCTCCGGCATCGAGGACTCCGCCTTCGGCGACGTCATCCCGAAGATCACGGAGACGCTGGAGCGGTCGGCCCAGGACGGCGTGGTCGAACCCCACCAGCTGCAGCAGCTCGTGCGCCGGACCCTGGGCAAGTGGGTCTCGGACACCTACCGCCGCAGGCCGATGATCCTCCCTGTCGTCGTGGAGGTCTGACGGTCCGTCGGGCGCTGAACCGTGCGAACCCGGAGCGGGGCGCCTCGATTTGCATCGAGG